>DNNS01000721.1 GCA_003497555.1 Spirochaetia bacterium | reverse complement strand
CGCAGGGATATGATCAGCCTGAACAGCGCGGTCAAAGATGAAGAAGTGGCGTCCAATAAAATTTTTCAGGAAAAAAATAACTGGGATATTAAAATCCGCGATCTTTCCAATCATATCACCTATTTTAACAACAAGGCATTTGAAATGGACAGGTATATCAGTAATTTCATGATCTATGCGCCCGGCCAGGGATTTGTATTTTATCCCAAAATACAGACTGGCGGCATGATACGAAAAGTACAAATCGGCGATAATCTTGAATACGGGCAGGTGTTTCTGGAAATACCGGATTTTTTTTCCATGCTGGCTGAAGCGGAAATCACGGAAGAAAACATTATGTCCGTTGCGCAGGGACAAAATGCAGAAATTATTGCAGAGGCCTGCACGGATAAAATATTCACCGGCAGGGTAAACAGTGTCAGCCGGCTGGCCAAAGGAAAAGACGACAATAAATATATCAGGGTTTTTACAGTTAAAATAAAAATAAATGAAATAGATATTGAAAAACTCAAACCCGGAATGAATGTAAAAATCCATCTTTTCCCTGATCCTGTAAAAAACAGACTTTACGTTCCTGCTGAATATATATTTACTGAAGATAAAAAAATATTTGTTTATGGTTTTTTCGGTCATAATATCCGTCCGTTTTTATTGCCGGCTGCCTGCCTCATAGGAAATCATTATTTTTTTTCTCCCGGGCCGGAGCAGGAACTTCCGGAAAAAATTATTAAGCCGGATAAAAAATTAAAATTTTTTTTAAAAAAATATAAAGGAAAATGGCCGATTAAAAATTTTATAATGAAATCAGAATGAATTTTCAGTAAAATCATAATACAATACCCATCAAAAGAGGAACAAAATGACAGAACCAGATTTTTCCAAAAGCGGAGGACTGATTGCGGCCATTGCGCAGGATTATAAAACCGGCGAAGTACTGATGATTGCCTGGATGAACCGCGAGGCTTACCTTAAAACACTTGAACTAAATGAAGCGGTATATTACAGCCGCAGCCGCAGCGCTCTCTGGCACAAGGGCGAAACATCCGGCCATGTGCAGAAAATAAAAGAGATACGTATTGACTGTGACTGCGATGCCCTGCTTCTTAAAGTCGAGCAGATTGGAGGCGCAGCTTGCCATGAAGGCTATAAAAGCTGTTTTTTTAGAACGCTTGAAAACAACAATTATGAAATTACGGCAAAAAAAGTATTTAATCCCGATGAGGTCTATAAAAAATGAATATCATTAAATTCGGTCTTCCGGCCGGCAGTCTGAAAGAAGCTACGCTTGCGCTTTTTAAAAAAGCAGGTTATCAAATTACAGTTAACGATCGTTCCTACTATCCGATAATTGACGATGAAGAAATTGAATGTATCTTAATCCGCGCCCAGGAAATACCAAAATATGTACAGCAGGGAGTGCTCGATGCCGGAATAACCGGACAAGACTGGATATTAGAAAACAGGGCGCAGGTATATGAAATCGGCGAACTGGTTTATGCCAAATCCGGAATGCGGCCGGTAAGGCTGGTTCTGGCAGTGCCTAGCGATTCCCAGATAAAAACCGTTGCCGACCTGCAGGGCAAACGTATTGCTACCGAACTGGTTAATGTTACCAACGATTTTTTGGCCGGCCGGGGCATAAAAGCCGATGTGGAATTTTCCTGGGGAGCTACCGAAGTAAAACCCCCCAAACTGGTCGATGCTATAGCCGAACTTACCGAAACCGGAAGTTCTCTGAAAGCCAATAATCTGCGTGTGCTGGAAACAATTATGCACTCCACTACCCGTATGATAGCCAATAAAGAAACCGCAGCTGATCAGGTCAGAAAAAAAAAGCTGGAAAATATCTACATGCTTTTAGCGGGTGCGCTGCGGGCCGAAGATAAGGTCGGTCTAAAACTGAACGTGGCCAGGAACAGGCTGGGCCAGATTGTTTCCCTGCTGCCGGCGCTTAAAAAACCTACGGTTTCCAATCTGATCGATACTGAATGGGTAGCGGTCGAAACCATAATTGATGAACATCTGGTACGCGAGCTTATCATCAAACTGAAAGATGCCGGAGCCGAGGGTATTGTTGAATACTCGCTTAATAAGATCATTCTGTAAACTCTCAACTTTACGGTTTTTTTTAAATGACGATAAAAACCAGGCCGATTACACCTGAAAAAAAGAAAAAACTTGACGAAACGTTTCTGCTGTTTGATGAAAAATTATCTGATAAAATAAATAAAAAATTTGCGGTTTCTTATGAAAATAAATTCCATGTTTTGGAAGAAAAAGTTTCCGGAGCTGTAACCAGAGCCGGGGGCAAACCATGAAAAAAATTTTTTTTGATCTCCATTCCGGAGTGTCCGGAGATATGCTGGTTTCAGCGCTGGCAGGTTTATGCGCTGATCCGGAATCGGCAGTAAAGCTTATACAGACCATCCCGCTAAATTTTTCCGCGCGTATTTTTCCGGTTAAACGCGGTAATATTGCTGCCTGGCATTTTGATATTGATGCGCATACCCACCACGAAGATCAAATACACGGAAGACATTTATGCGATATTTTAAAAATAATTTCCGCCTGGCAGTGTAAAGAAAGAGTCAGGCAGATGGCGCAAGCGGTATTTCAGCGTTTGGCCAGGGCTGAAGCTGCAGTACACGGCACAAGTATCGACGAAATTCATTTTCATGAAGTAGGCGCTGCAGATTCAATAGTTGATATTCTGGGATCCTGTCTGCTTCTGGAGCATCTTGGCATTGAAGAAATTTTATTTAATGATTTCCGCTTTGGGTGCGGTACGGTCAGATGCTGTCACGGTGAAATACCGCTTCCGGTTCCGGCAGTAAGTGAACTTGCAAAAGGTTTCAGGTTCCGGACTACCGATATACCCAGTGAACTCGTTACTCCTACCGGCGCTGCCGTATTAACAGCGCTTGGCCGGCAGACCGGGCAGATAAACGGCAGGGTGATCGCCGCAGCAAGGGGGAGCGGCGACCGGGAGCCTGCAGGAATACCGGGTTATTTAACAGCCCTGTTTTTTGAAGACAGTACCTGCAAACAGCGTAAAGAAAATATTCTGATTGAGGTCAATCTTGACGATATGAACAGTCAGGCTGTTCCCTCCCTGCAGGAATCATTATTTGCCGGGGGAGCGCTTGATGTTTATCTCACTCCGCTTATCATGAAAAAGGGCAGGCCGGCGATTAAAATATCCGTTTTATGTACAGACGATAAAAAAGAACCGCTGGAAAATCTGCTTTTAAAAAATACCACAAGTTTCGGACTGCGTTCCATAACCATGCAGAAAACAGAACTTCCGGTAAAAATTAAAAATTTTTCCACATCCCTGGGTGAGGTACGCGTTAAATTCTGTAATGACCGGGAATTTTTTAAATATAAATTTGAATACTGCGATCTGGCGGCTATTGCTGAAAAACATCAGATTGCTGTACAGACTGCAGAACAAATTCTGGCCATAGAACTTGCTCCTGATTTGAGCAGCCTGCAAGATTAAAAAAATTTTTTTTTAAGAAACAGCAGCACGCTCATAAATGACAGGAATACCGACAGACTCATGGTTATAAGAAATGCTTTCGGGGAATTCTGAAAGGGCAGGGTGATATTCATTCCATAGATGCTCGCGATCAGAGTGGGCAGCATAAGAATAATGGTTATACCGGTCAGCAGTTTCATTACCACATTGAGATTGTTGGAAATAACCGAGGCAAAGGCATCCATCATGCCGCTTAAAATATTACTGTAAATTTCCGCCAGATCCTGAGCCTGTTTGAATTCAATCTGTACATCTTCCAGCAAATCGGTTTCGTCTTCGCTGAGCTCTCCGCTCTGCAGACGGCGGATACGCCCCCAGAGAGCTTCGTGGCCGCGCAGGGATGTAGTAAAAAAAACCAGGCATTTTTCAAGATTAAGCATGCGGATCAGCATTTCGTTTTTCATGGAATGGTGAATTTCTTTTTCGGCAGTATCGGCTTCAGTGCGGATTAGCTGTAAATGAGTAAGATAAAGCCGTGCAACTCCCAAAAGCAGATTGCATAAAAATAAAATGCGTTTTTCGATCTGGGGCAGGGGAGCCCGTATTTTCTGCAGTGCCTCCCAAACCGGAGATTTTATCGAGCATACGGAAATAAGAAAAACCGGAGTGATAATGACTGCAAAAGCTACGGTAATTACCGGCAGATCGGAACCGGCTTCTTCATAGGGAACACGGATAATAAAAAGATAAATATTCCCGTCGGCTTCAAAACGCGGACGTTCGTCCCGGTCGCAGGCAGCAGAAAGAAAATCAGCGGGGGCGCCGGTAAGCAGTGAGATTTTTTCAATCTCACTGCTGTCGGGCGACACCATGCGGATAATATTCCCATTGCTTTCATCGGCGCTTTCTATTTTTCCGTTATTTACTTTCAGATATTCAACCATGATGGAATCCTTATCCGGGGAATTAAACCGGAAGGCTTAAACTATACCCCAGGTATGACGCCGAAGAATATATTTCGCCGCTTCTGGTGTTAATATCG
>DNNS01000096.1 GCA_003497555.1 Spirochaetia bacterium | reverse complement strand
CTGCGCACTCCAAAACTTACATTATCCAGCCCGCTTACCTATTCTGCCTGGATGTATGCCGACAGTGACGCAGCATGGTGGGGCAGTGTACCGACCGGTGCCCGGGGAAGTTTTGGAAGATATTACCAGAATGATTCTGTTAATATGTGGAAATCAGGTGCGGCAACCATGACAACGCGAGTCGGTATAACTATAGACGGCGCAAGTTATCTCTCAACGGCGCCCCAGCCGTCTTTTGCCGCAAAAACCTGGGTTTATATTGCTGTAACATATGACGGTACTGCGATAAAATATCAAATGATTTATATAAATTATCATATAATAAAGAGAATTAATCAATAATTTGATATATAATTAAATTAACAGGAGACCAATATGACCTCACGGGAACGAATTTTAGCTGTTTTACACGGGAAAACACCTGACCGGGTGCCGGTTTGTCCGGATATTTCCAACATGGTGCCTTGCCGGCTTACAGGCAAACCTTTCTGGGATATTTATCTGTATCAGGATCCGCCGCTGTGGAAAGCATATATTGATGCGGTAAAGTATTTCGGTATAGACGGCGGTTTTGAGCTTTATGACTTTGGTAAAACGGATCCGGCAAGCGGAGAAAAAAATGTTGTGGAAGAAAGAATTGTGCAGAAAACCGAAGAACGTATTGTTACCCGGGAGTTTAACCCCCAAACCGGCAACTGGGAAAAAAATGCTACAGTATATACCAGAGATAATCCCCCGGGAAAACATGTTGACCCTCTTAATATAGGACTTCCGGCAGTTCCGTCCGAATGGGAGCCGGTTAGCGGAGTAAAGAACTGGCCGCAGGGATACGAACTCTGGAAGCTGATAAAAAATGAACTTGGCGAACACGGAGTACTGGGAATGAGGAGCGGATTCAGTACCAATCTGCTGGGTGTTAATACAGAAAATATTTATTCCTATTATGATAATCCCGAAAAATGGCAGATACTGGCGCAGGAAAGAACTATCAAAGCTCTGGAGATTATTAAAAAGTCGGCAGCTCTGCCGGTACGCCCTGATTTTTTTTTCTGCGGCGGTTCCGGAAGTATGATTGCCCAGACGCCTGATATGGTGCGTGAATTAATCCTGCCGGGTATAAAAAAAATTACCGGACTCGCCAAGGATTTCGGTATTCCCACGCATGTGCATTCCTGCGGTCCGGAAAAAGAACTGGTTAAAATGATGGCAGAAGAAACCGATCTGACGATTATTGATCCGCTGGAAATTCCGCCTATGGGAGACTGCCTGCTGGCGGAAGTAAATGAAAAATGGGGAAAAAAAATTGCTTTAAAGGGCAACCTGCATACCACGGAAATTATGCTGAAAGGAAATACACAGGAGGTGCAATCAGCCGCACGGCGCGCTCTTTTGGATGCAGCCGGCAGCAGGTTTATTCTGTCTACCGGAGATCAATGCGGACGCGATACTCCAGACGAAAATATTTTTGCCATGGTCGAGACTGCGGAGAAGTATGGATGACGGCTCCCAGGTATTTTGCCCTGAGCGCTTGTTTTATTTTACCCATATCGGACTGGACCAGGCATAATGACCGTTGGCCTGCCGCGCGCGAACATAATAATAATCAGTTTCTGCTTCGGCCTGATCCTCAAATTCAAAATTAATATGATAACTATTTTCCGGCACGGCTTTATGAACCATAAAAGCGGGAGTAACCCATCCTCTGGTAAACCAGCCGCGCGAACCCTCAAGTATTTCTTTCAAGCTTGATATGATTTTTGTTCCATTCATTTCAAAATAGAAATGGGTTGCATGGTTTCCTTCAATTTCCATAACCGCGGAATTTGTTACAGAAAACCGGGGGTGAGGATTTCTTCTGGTTAAAGATTCAAGATGGAATCCCGACTCACTATAACTTGAAACACGGTGGCGTATTAAAACATCTTCCTTTTCGTTGCGCTCGGATTTGGGTAAAATAAATGACTGCTCTGCCCCGAAGCATTTTTCCAGTCCTGACAGTTTTCCTCCGTCAATTTTTACCGAACCATTCCATTTTGTTTCTTCGGCTTCATGCCCCCAGCCCCATTCCAGTCTTATTTTATATTTTCGGGAGGGACGATTTTTGTTTTCCGGACAGATAACTTTTACTACTCTGCCGTTTTTGATAATTTCAATCAAATCAATTTTATCAGAGCCGCAAATTGTTCCGTGCAGAAGACGCGTTCCCGCGGCCGAGCCTTCTTCACCCATAAACAGATTGTTAATAGAAAACTTCAGAGCCACGGCATCGCCGGTAACCGTAATAGTGCGTCTTTTGAAAAATGCTTCCCAGAGAGATTCCATGCTGAGTTCTTCGGCAAACACTCCCATTTTTCCGCTGCCATAACTTCCCGGATAACCGGAGTGATTGTCGGTGGACGCGATAAAACCGAATTTTTTACCCAAAGCAAGCCCGGAGCGAGCCGTGTTGCGGTAATCACGCGGGCCCATAGTATGATAATAAGGCAGTGGCGCATCGTCAGCCTCTCCGCATCCGTGAGTTGAATATATTTCTGCGAGAGGAGAACGCTCCCGGGGAAAATTATTCCAGTCAATGGATCTGTTGCCTGGAATATAGGCGATGTGATGGGGAATCATCAGGCCGTCTGCGGCTTTTACTTTTTCTTCCAGCTCCGTCAGACTGGTTTCACGCAGTATTTTTCCCTCGTATTTTGGATAATACACATTATAATCTCCGCAGGCCATGGAATGCCATTCGAATCCGGGTATGCCGATAAACTTATTTTTCAGACTGTTTTTTGAAATATCCAGCAAAATATTTTTCCAGTTTTTTTCCAGCCGATCAAAAGCTTCCTGGTGATAATCAATAATATGCTGATATGGGACATTTTCTTTTGTCATATCATGCCATACTGCATGTCCGGACACACAGGCAAAATCGAGATGTTCACGGGCATTAAGCAGAGCGTTTTCCAGGCTGCCTGTTCCATAACTCATTCCGCAGTGGGCATGCAAATCGCCCCAAAACAGTTTTAAATCGCTCATATAATTTCTCCTGTAATAACAAGCAGTTTTTCGTCGTTATGTTTAATACTAACTCATTCAGGATAAAATATCTGCTAAAAGTTTGCTGACAAAAAGAAAAAAAATTGCATGCCGGAAAATAAAAAAAATCAAGTGAACGGTTTATTATATCTTGTTTTTGTCCTGCCGCGGATGCCTGCCTTTAATCTTTTTATATATGCCGGCAAAATACCCCGGGCTTGAGAATCCGCAGGCCAAGGCAATTTCCAAAACCGATTTACAGGTATTTTTAAGAAGAAGGGAGGCATAATGCACACGCACCTGATTAAGATAATCATTAAAATGAAAACCGGTAATTTTTTTAAAATAACGCGAAAAAGAAGTATATTCCAGATCATATCTGCGGCAAATACTGCGCATGGTGATTTTATCCGGATAATTGCTGTCAATAAAAGATAGTATTCCTGATAATATTTGGTCATAACGAAGAATTTCTTCTCTTTTGTTTTCAGGTATGCCCGGGAAAAAAAAATTACAGTGTCCGGTATTTTTTTCCAGACTATTTACAGCTTCCTGATAGTAATTTGATTTAATCGGACCGGATAACAGGGGATCTTTTGTTTCCTGCATCCAGGTTAAAAGCTTGGTGCGTAGTTCATTCATAATTGAAATATCGGCCTGCCCTGCAAGATTTTTTTGCTCCAGGGAGTCATTTTCAAGATGGTAAAGTTCAAGCTGCGGACGCTCCCCAAGATAATATTCCGGCGAGCGTGTAAAAACAGCGCTTTTTAAAATATCAACAGATAAATTTATACGTCTTTGGCATTCAAAATTTACAATATATTTATAGCGGGAAGTACGGATTGCACGTATCGGATCATAATTGTCATGAAAGTTTTTTTCCATAAACAATTCATTGCGGAAATATCCGTTTGCTTTTCCGGCAAAGTTTATTCCGGAAATATTTTCTGGAGCAGGCAGACTAGCCAATCCGCATAATGACGGGAAAATATCGATGGAAGATATCAGGCGGTTATCGTATTTTTTTTGGTCTGTATTGCAGGCCGGAAGCCTGATGATAAGCGGTATGCCCGTACCTGCATCATAAAGCGTACCTTTGGCTCCCGGCATTGCGATACCCAAATCAGAAAAAAGCATAACTATTGTGCGGCGCTGGTGATTTGCTTTTTCCAGCTGCGAAAGAACGCCTCCTACCGCATAATCAAAAGCTTTAACGGCTCCCTGCAGAGAAGCAAACTCTTTTTGTGCGGTTTTTTTTTCCGCTGGATTACGCTGCGGAATATAGCCTGGAACAAAAATACCCCTGCTGGAATCGGGAGCATAGCCGAAACATTCGGCGCTCGGAACATTTCCATTAATTCTATGAGGCTCATTAAATCCAAGAAACAGAAAAAATGGTTTATCTTCTTTATACTTGCTAAAAAAATTACCGGCTGCCCCCGACAGCTGATCAGCGGTAAACGCCCCGTCCTGTATTTCCAGATACCCGGTTTTTTTTACATAGAGCGAAATTTTCTGTATTCCGTAAAGCGCCGTATAATACCCTGCATTACGAAAATATTCCGGCAGCAGAGGGCAGGTAAAATCAAATTGCCATTTATGGGCAGTATGCATAAGACCCAGCATACCGGTTTGATGCGCATAACGGCCGGTCATGATCGAAGCCATGGAAGCGCTGCCGCCGGTACCGGCAGTGAAAACATTGGTATAGACAGTGCCTTCGGATGAAAATTTGTCAATATTCGGCGTATGTACGGATGTTACTCCATAACATCCCAGGTATCGGCCGAGATTATTGGCGAAAATAATTAATACATTTGGACGGGGAATAAATCATCTCCTGAAAAATGAGATTTAAGGTATATAGATTATTATATCATTTCAGGAATAAGTAAATTTATTTTTTTTAAAAACTATCATCTGCGAAGTCGGTTTTTTTTGAATTCCGGAATTGCATGCAGTCAGTAATTTAACAGAAACATAAAACGAGCAATTCTATATTGTTTTGGAATGGCTTAAACGGATTATGTCAGCAAATATTATTTAAATATTTTACGTAAAGTATTCCAGCGCAGGGAATTTGTACCGACTATTTCTTTTTTTGCAGAATTTACATCTGCACTATAATTGGTATTATAACATTCGTTAAGCATTTGCCCATACCAGTTGGTAACTTCAGACATTACTTCCAGTCCATTTTTATTCTTGCGTTTGCCGTAATTATTTGCGAGCACATGAAAACGGACCATATTGATATTAATTTCTTTTTTTATTCTGACTATATCTGCAGGTGATGACTCGCCAAAAGATACGCTTACGCCTCGCCATGGCCAATTATGCGGGAAATCATCTTTTTCGCAAAAACAAAAAGAAAAGAAATGGATGATAATCGCAGCAGAGTAGAAAAGAAAGGAATGAGTGTTTATGGTTTTTATTATAAAGATTTTCATGGTAATGACGACTCCCTGGAAAATGTAAATTTAACCACCCGAACATCC
>DNNS01000286.1 GCA_003497555.1 Spirochaetia bacterium | reverse complement strand
TCTAAAAAAAAAATTCCTGTATTCATTGCCTGCGTTTTAACAATGTTCATGACACATGCCGGGGCCGCAGTGCTCGAAGTCTCGGCAAAAGGACGGTTTCAGACTATCCAGAAAGCGGTTGACGCGGCCAAACCCGGCGATATGATAAAAATCACGGCCGGGATTTACCATGAATCAATAACAATTAAAACGGAGAATCTCACCCTGGAAGGCCCGGGGTCCGGAGAAGAACCTGCAGTGCTGGATGGTTCGGATCAAGCGTTCATGAAAAATAGAAAATGGGAGATTACGGAGGGAAAAATTTACAGAACAAAATACTCCTGGACGCGCAAACTGCCGGATGACAGCGAGTTTACAAAATACAGCGGAGGTATTGTTTCAGCCATGCAGGTTTACGAGGATGGAAGCCTGCTCCGCGGGTACCGCAACCGCAGTGACAAGCGGTTTTTTGATGAACGGGCGAAAGCTGACACGGGCGGAAAAGCGCGGCAGGGAGGCATGTACAGATCGCTCGAAGAGCTCAATCCCGCGAACAGCGGAGGCGAACTGCCGAAAATATATGTCAAGCCGGATATCAGGGTGCCCGGCCGCTTTCTGTATAACGAGGAAAAAGGAGAGCTTTATATCTGGTGCGCAAACGAGGATAACGCTGCGGGTCATATTTACAATATACCGGTTCTGCTGCATCTTGTCGAGATCAAGGCCGCGAAGGCAATACTCCGCAATATTGTCGTGAAATACTCAAGCGGCTTCGCGGTCATGATAGATCAGGCTGATCAATGCGTTATAGAAAACTGCTTTTTTATTAATAATCACAAAAGTATTTTTATTAAGGACAGCAAATTTGTCAAAATCTGCGATAATTTTATCCAGCAAAAAGGCTTATATGAGCGTTACTGGTACGATGACTGCAAGGGAACATTATTACACGGCGCGACAATCAGTTTTGATAATCTTTATTCCGAAGGATGCGAGGTTTGCCGCAATGTGATTACCGGATTTTACGAGACAATGACCGGCGAGAATCGCAGCGCCCGGTACTATAACAATATACTCTCATACGGCCTTACAGCCACAGCCGGGTGTACTTGCGATATTGATCTTTCGCTTTATAAAGAGAAAGATTATACGTTCAACGTTTCATTTTTCAATAATATCATACACCACTGCGATCTGCAGGCTATAGCTGTTAGCTTTATTCACAAGGGACCAGTGTGGATATACCGCAATATTTTCTATGCAGCGAATTCCCTGCTCAAGTGCGGCGCTGAAACTCCGGAGAAGATCGAGGGTAAAACTTGTTTCTACAATAATACGGTCGCCTTCTCAGGCAAAGTGCTCGATAATCCCTACAAATATATCGCGGAAAACCTCACGGTCCGGAATAATATCTTTCACAACCAGTGGTATAAATACGGGGTGTTCCATGCGTGGGATAAAATGAAAAAAAATCCGGGCTTCACAATGAGTCCTCTGTCCCCCGCTCCAAAGTTCATAAAAAACCTGTACTGGAAAACCGGAGACGCTTACCAGGGATTCGCCAAACNNGCGCAGTGAAAATGGACATGGACGCTCTCTGGGCAGATCCGCTGCTTCCGATAATTCAAAAGCCTGATGTAACGATTAACAATATTGCCATTGACTGGGTCAGCTTCATGGACTACAGGGAAGTGCACAGGCAGGGATTCGGGAAACTATTCGAGAAAGATTTCAATGAAATATGCTCTCTTTTCGCAGTGCCCAAGGATAGTCCCGCTGTCAACGCCGGGACAGAAATCCCCTCTGACTGGCCTGATTCAGTAACGATCACGGACGGAAAACGCGATATTGGCGCCTGGGAATATGGCAGTACAAAATCTTTTCTGATAAACCGGAAAACCGCATTAGTTACCCCGTAAGTATAAATGGAGGCTGCAAATGTCCTTTGAAAAGATCATTATCAGAAGCCCTTTTATAAATGAATATAATGAATTCTCCATCCTTGCTGATCGCTGCAGCAGAGCGGGAGTTACGCATCTGACTTTTACGGAAATAAGCCGCTCTTTCTGGGAGCTGGATGACCCGCGGGATCCGTATCTTCACTGGTCCATAGTTCACTCCAGCCTGTTCAAGATCCTGCCGCCGCGGCTTTTAAGTTCATGGGTGCCGAAAAAATTTGCCGGGGAAGCGCAGAAAACAATCCGGAAAAAAGCTATGATCCTGAAAAAAAACAGGCTTAAAGGCGCGGCATTTTTCTATGACCCCATGTATTGGCCTGAAAGCATTTTTACAAAACGCCCTGATTTACGTGGGCCTTGCGTAAGCCATCCCAGGCGCAGCATAATCCCGCGCTATGCCCCCTGCATAGACAACCGCGAGGTTCTGGAAATGTTCTGCGATTCATTTAAAAAACTGTATGAACTGTCGGAAGGAGTAATGGATACAATAATCATCCGCACCAATGACAGTGCTGCAGGTTTCTGCTGGGCAAATCTTTATAATTCCCCAAACGGGCCTGAACGCTGCCGTAATCTGGGGCAAGCAGATCGCCTTCTGGCATTTAATACAGCTGTAAGACGGGGAATTACAGAGGCGGGCGGAGACCCCTTTGTTTATATTCAGACTGCGCAAATTTTTGAAGCAGGCGGGGATGGAGAGGCGCATTTTCTTGGCAAAGCTTCTGAAAAATGCGGACTTTTTTCGCACGGCAAGACCAGACAGGGCGGAGAAAAAATTCTTACAGGCCAGCCTTCGCAATTCTGGCTCTATCCTGTAAGGCATATTCAAAACCCTGTCGAGATTCTTGAAAATCTCATGAGTGCCCGTGAGAAGCAGCATCCCAATCTTTTCTTTTTTAACCTGCCTACATTAAACGGCTCTGACTGGGAAGGAGATTCGCTTGTAATTGATACAATCGCCATGTTTCTGCAAAACCCGTTCACAGGCATCCTGGCGAAGTTTGGCCTTCTTAAATCTCTGGCTGAAAAATATTTCGGGGCGGAATACGCAGAGGACGCGGTTTCGGCCTGGGAGAATATCTGCCGCGCCCTGGAAATACTTGATAAGAATGAAGCGGGTGGAGGAGTATTCTTTTTATATCACCTGGCGCAGAGATGGCTCGTGCGGCCTCTTGTGGTATTTCCCGAACAGATACCGGAACATGAGAAGGCAGCCTACCAGCGGTATATTTTCCAGGCTGAGCCAACCAATGATCTTCTGGAGGCCCAGGCGCACAGGCAGTTTGACGGAGAAAGACACGCTTCATATTTCTCAAAACATTTCAGAAGCGCGTATCAGAAATTTCAGATCGCTTATAAGCTGCTGAGCGGTATATACGCCGGCAGCAAATCAAAAGATCCTCAGCTTGGACTCCAGCTTGCGTCGTTCAGGGTATTATTCTGCTTTCTTCGGACTTTTAACCATTATGTTCAATTCCAGATTAAACTGGAAACAATAAAAACCGCTGCGGGAAAAAATACCGGTTATGGGGGATCGTCCGAGTTTATAGGCAAAAGAGCGGAGATAAACAATATTATCCGGGCGGAAATTGACAATACCTATGAGCTTGCGGATCTGCTGGAAGCTGAAGGCTCGGTGCAGATAAAGCACGCGGATAATAAAAAAGAAGAAACCCCGTTTTTGACAGGGCCTGACTTGATACGCGATCTGCGGAAAAAATGCAACATTATGCTCGTGNNATTATGGACGGTAAATCCAATATCAGAGACCGGGAATACGAGAGTACATAATTGTTTCGTATTGATATAGAGTATTGTTATGTTGATAAATTATAAAACAGACAGGAGGAAATAATGATAACAAACAGAAAAAATTTATATTTTGCTGCTTCTGTAATATTTTGTACCTTTTTTTTTACAGATTTTACAAATCTACCCGCCCGGGAACTGGTAAAAAATCCGGGTTTTGAAAACGGCCGGGAAAACTGGGAAGGCTGGGATGCTGATGAAGAGGCGGTAAGCGGCCATGCTCAAAGCGGCAGCATGGCTCTGCGTTTAAACGGCGCAGCAGAATCCAGGTCTGTAAATCAAATAGTATCGGTTGCTGAGAATACTGCCTATATCGTGAGCGGGTATATTAAGACCGAAAGCCTTACCAAGACAGCCAGATTCAAGGTCTATTTTCTTGATTCGACTGATAAACAGATCGGCAAATCGTCAATTGTATTCGGCAGTACCAGTGGGTATGCAGATTATGAAAAGAAAGTTTATGACATACTGGAAACTCCTGCTGATACAGTTAAAATAAAAATTCTGTGCCAGGTAGAGCCGGGGGCAAGCGGTACGGCATATTTTGATGATATCAGTATATTGGAAAAAAAATCTGCAGACCAGGAAATAAAAAACATACCGAAAGTTCAGAAAGAAACCGGAACGCCTTCCTTGCCGAAAACAGATGCCATGGTTATTGAGGTTTCTCCCCGGGCCGCAGTTTATAATACTATTAACAGGGCTGTGAGTGCTGCCAGGCAGGGATGTATAATAAAAATTCATCCCGGTGTATATCCGGAAACTGTAGAAATCAATACTGAAAATATCACTCTTGAAGCAGTTGATCCGCGCAACCCTCCCGAACTCGACGGCGCAGATATAAAATTTCGAATGCAAGAAAAAGAATGGAAACGCGTGGAAGGTAAAATTTTCAAAACACGCTATACCTGGCCGCATCAACAGCCTGCAGATAAGGAATATACTGATTATAATGACGGCAGTTTTTTCCTTAATCTATATGAAGACGGAATATTCCTGCGAGGCTCCTGGCTCGTACATGAAAAAAAAGAGGGCGGTTTGTACAGGACAATAGAGCAATTAAATCCTAGCAATACTCCGGGCTTGCCATGGAGTTTATCCATCAAACCCAACCTGGACAGAATACCGGGAAGATTTCTTTATAAACCGCAGGAAGGTGAGTTATATGTATGGAGCGCCAAAGATGACGATCCGGGCAATCATGTTTATGAAATACCGGTAATTGAAACGCTGATTAAAATTAATGCTGCCGGAGTAAAAATACGGAACCTGGTTATAAAAAATTCCTGTTATTTTGCCGTTGCTGTTAATAATGCCAAAAATTGTATTATTGAAGACTGTTTTTTTATCAATAATTACCGGCCTTTGCGAGTTGCCAATTCTCCCAATCTGACAGTAAAAAAAACATTTATTCAGCGTTTGGGATTCTGGGAACGTTTCTGGTATAGCCACACCAAAGGATCATATCTGCACGGCGGGGGAGTGCATATCGAGGGAGGGGACAATGCCAACTGCCTTTTTTATTCAAATGTTCTTTGCGGGTATTACGGCGGACTTATGCCTGCTGAATCGCGAAATATTAAAATATATGACAATATTTTCTCTTATGGCATTTCCAGTCTTATTTCGTCTGCCAGTGAAGAAGGAGAGTATGATCTGAAAATATTTCGTAATATTATGCACCATTGCGATCAGCAGGCCATAGGCCTTAACGGGCTGCGAACAGGTAATGCCTGGATTTACCGGAACGTTGTTTACCGCTGCGGTTCTTTAGTAAAAGGCATGACTCCGGACAGCGGCCGTGCCCATTTTTATCACAATACCTGCGCCCTAATGGGTCAGATTGTGGGCCACTGGTACGCTGAGCCGATTAATAAAAAACATATTTATAAAAATAATATTTTTTATTCCCGCTATCTTACGAATGCAGCCGGGATCGATATAGCTGATTTTTTTAAAACCGGCAAAACCAGCGGTGAGTATGCAGGATGGTCATATATGCCTTTTACCTCCGGACCGGATCTTGATTATAACCTTTACTGGAAGGAAAATGATACTCCTGTATTCCGGCTTCTGAAACCGGTTGACAGGAAATTTATTAATTTTGATGAATGGCGCAAAGAATTCGATATTGAACAGCATGGCCTGTGGGCAGATCCCGGGTTTGCTAAAAATGCTGAAATAAAAAAAATCAAGATAGAGGAATTGTGTCTTGATAAATTATCCATTGCAGACTATCGTTCTGTAATTAAAGAAGGATATGAAAAACTCTTTTGTAAATATTTTAACGAAATTTATAATTACTTTGCCCTGTCTGCTGCCAGTCCGGCTGTAAATGCAGGTGTTATCTTACCCAAAGAATGGCCGGATTTAACTCTGGTCAGAGATGGAAAACCCGATTTAGGAGCAATTGAAGCAAGCAGCCGTTGAATGGCAGTCATCAGGAAACGGCCTGTGTCAATGCATTAAACAGGTCTTCAATATTTTGCATTTTTACATGAGGTAATAATGATAAATAAGTTCAATGATGGCCGCAGATGGTTTTTAAAAAAAAGGCTGGGCCTTTTCATTCACTGGGGATTATACGCACTGCATGGCTGGCATGAACAGGAACAGTACAGGCGCAGAATGCGCCGAACACAATATGAAAAATTAATAGAAAATTTTAATCCCGTTCATTTTAATCCTGAAAAATGGCTCGATCTGGCGGAAGCAGCAGGCATGGAGTATATAGTATTTACTGCCAAGCATATAGACGGTTTTTGTTTATGGCATACCGGGCAAACGGATTACTGCATTAAAAACACGCCTTACCGCGAGGATATTCTCGCCCAGCTTGCTTCCGCCTGCAGGCGCAGAAATTTTCCGCTCTGCCTTTATTATTCTATTGTGGATAATCATCATCATAATTATCCAAACAAGAATCGGACGCATGAACTGACAAAACCGGAAGATAACGATCAGCCCAATCAAGAGCGCTATCTTGAATTTCTGTATGCTCAAATTCGGGAGCTGTGTACAGGCTATGGAGAAATACACGGCATCTGGTGGGACGCCAACAGACTTGGCAGCGCTTTACCGGAACTAAACAATGAAATACATAGATTACAACCCAAGGCGGTTATCAATGACCGCGGTTTTTCTTCCGGAGATTTTCTGACCCTGGAAAGAGAGTACTCAAACCATAGCCAGATGCCTGCTTATGTTTTTGAGCAGCCTGTTGAAGGCTGTCAGTCGATCGGGAAAGAAAGCTGGGGATATAAAATAGATGAGGATTATTACCGTATCGGTTACCTGACTTCAAGCATTGATGAATTCCTTGCTAAGGGCGGTAATTATTTGCTCAATGCAGGTCCGGCTGCGGATGGATCTATACCCGCAGAAGCCAGGCGTATACTGAAGGCAATCGGACGCTGGTACCGGAAAATTTGCGAATCATTTATTGATACAGAACCGGTTTCTCTGCGGATTGATCCGCTACTTTTACAGCGAAAAGATAACAATCTGGGCGCTCTGCTGACCAGACGTAAAAATATTTTATACGCACATCTGCACTCCTCCTGGCAAGTTTCGAGTCTGGTCCTGCGTTCGATCAATATCCGGCCGCTCCGGGCCGTGTTACTTAATACCGGCCGGAAACTCGAATGTAATGTTGACGATATTCCTTCAGTATTCCCGGACAGCAGGCCCTGTCTGAGAATACGCGGCCTGCCGGTGGATACATTGGCAAATAGCACCATGGTGATAAAACTGGTATTTAAAAATTTTCCGGAAATACTGGAGACCAATCCGGCGGATAACATCGGATGAGATGAAAACAAGTATTCGTAAGGAATGAAGCGGGGTTTTTGTTTTACTTATCCAATAAATAAATTCATACCCCAGCCCGATTGCATTGTTTTTTTTTTTAGACTATAATGTTTTTCACGTATGAAAAAACGGAATTAATTTATGGATGCAAAAAAAGATAATAATGTATATACCTTTTTTATCAGCGGCGAACTCACTTTAGAAAATGAAAATTCACTTAAAGAAGAAATTTCAGGTAAACTCGAAAATGATAATTGTGCAAAAGTTGTTTTAGACCTTTCCGGAATGGAGTATATAGATTCCAGCGGTATCGGGATGCTGGTTTATCTTAATAAAGAACTGAAAAACAGCGGGAAAGAACTGGCATTAAAAAATGTTTCTGACTCTGTTATGGAAATTTTTAAAATCGGCTGTTTTGACGATATCCTTAAAATAGAATAATTTTTTTTACGGTCTTTTTATGCGGATGCCTTTCGGGATAATCCGCTTCTTTATGGCCGCTGTTTTTCCAGACTCCTTTTTCCAGATAATCATAAAAATATGAAAAAAAAACAGCAGTACCGGTTTCGTTAATCAGGGTAAGTTTCCATAATTCTTTTATAGTATGCAAAACAGTAAAGCTTTTATTGCTGATGATAATATTATATTCTGCCGGATAAAATATAAAACCGTTTTTATCCGCGGATTTTTTCCAGCGGATAATTTCCATACTTGAAAGATTGGAAATTTCCACCCTGCTTTTGTAATTAATTCCGTCTTTAATCACATAAAGATTAAGACTTGCGGAAGGAAAATAAATAATCCCCTCTGCAGATTTACCGTCAGATATAATTATTCGGCCGGAAACCGGAACTCCTGACCGTACGGCAGAATAATCGGATATTTCCGGAACCTTTGGTTCGATAGGCGGTACGACCTGGCTTTGAATGGAAAAAAGAAACGCTGCAGCCAGTCGAAACATGAATTTATTATAGATAATAAATTCATAAAATACAAGTTGGGTATGCGTTTTTAGTCCGCAGAAAA
>DNNS01000712.1 GCA_003497555.1 Spirochaetia bacterium | reverse complement strand
GAATTTATAATCAGCATGACCGGTTTTTTCATATTTGCAATTTTACCTGAAAATATCTATAATTATCAATCATGCGGATTGCACTTGCCCAGATTAATCCTGTTATCGGAGATCTGGAATATAATCTTGAAAAAATCAAAGATTTTTCCCTGCAGGCAAAAGAAGCGGATCTTGTAATTTTCCCGGAACTTTCCCTTACAGGTTATCCGGTCAGGGATCTCGTTGAATACGGTTTTTTCCTTGAAAATGCCNNCACAGAGACGGCACAAACATTGTTAACCGGCTTTTTTTTACCGATCAGGGCATAATTAAATACACACAAAATAAAATTCTGCTTCCTGAATACGATGTTTTTGAAGAGCGCAGACATTATCTTCCCGGGAATGAAAATTCCCTTAAGGTTATTGATTTTAAGGGATTAAAAATAGGATTTACCATCTGTGAAGACGCCTGGGTCGATGAGGAAATCACAGGGCCCCGCGGCTACGAGACCGATGCGGTTTCGGTTTTATGCAATAAAGGCGCTGATTTGATTATCAACATAGCCGCTTCGCCGTATTCCCGGAATAAAATCAGTCTGCGGCAGCGTCTTTTTCAGAAGCTTTCCCAAAAGCACAATATTGTTTTTATATATGTTAATCAGGCAGGCGCCAATGATGATCTGATTTTCGACGGCTCCTCCGCTGTTTATAAAAACGGCAGGCTTTTGCTGCAGGCTGAGTCTTTTAAAGAAGATTTGTTGTTTTACGATACGGAAAAAACTTACAATTTTACTGCCTCATCCGGACAAAACCGAATGCATGAAGTACGCAGCGCCCTGGTCCTTGGCATCAGAGACTATGCCGGTAAAACCGGTTTTACCAGGGCTGCTGTGGGCGTAAGCGGCGGAATTGATTCTGCTGTGGTCCTGACATTAGCTGCCGAGGCATTGGGCCCGGAAAATATCCTTGCTCTTGCCATGCCGTCTGAATATTCTTCTCCTGAAAGCCTGTCTGATGCGCAGGAACTTTGCCGCAATCTTTCCGTAAAATGCACAGAGCTTCCGATACATAGCGTATTTACCGGGATTAAAAGCAGCCTGGCCGGAATTTTTTCAGGTCTGTCCGAAGATATTACCGAAGAAAATATACAGGCCCGGATCCGCGGGCTTTTTTTAATGGCCGTATCCAATAAATTCCGCGCTTTACTGCTTACCACCGGCAACAAATCCGAAATCGGCGTAGGGTACTGTACTTTATACGGCGATACCTGCGGGGCGCTGGCCGTAATAGCAGACCTTTATAAAACCGAAGTATATGAACTCGCCGCACTGCTTAACCGGGGTTCGGCAGTTATTCCGCAAAATATTATATGCAGGGCGCCATCTGCGGAACTGCGTACCGGTCAGAAAGATCAGGATACTCTGCCGCCGTACGATCTTCTTGACCGCATTATAAAAAAATATTACGAAGAATATAAATCACCTCAGCAGATTATTGCCGAAACCGGCTGTTCCGAAAACCTGGTTATTGATATTATAAAAAAACTCGATCAGGCCGAATACAAGCGTTATCAGCTGGCTCCCGGCCTGCGAATTTCCGAAAAAGCTTTCGGATCAGGAAGAAAATTCCCGGTGGTAAAAAAACTTTCATACCGGAGTATCAATGTATAAAATTCTTGTAATCGACGACGAAGAAAATATCCACAAATCCATCAAGCCGCTGCTGGAAGATGAAGGTTTCAGTGTGTCAGGCACTACCAATCCGGCCGAAGGATTATCCATGGCGTTATCAGCAGACGATCTATCCCTGCTGATTCTTGATATCTGGATGCCGGATCTGGACGGCACACAGGTGCTCCAGGCGGTCAGAGAGAAGAAAAAAAATCTACCGATCCTGATTATGTCCGGTCATGCCAATATAGATACTGCTGTGCAGCTTACCAAAGCCGGTGCCAATGCCTTGCTGGAAAAACCTTTTTCCAGTGATCAGCTGCTTAAAAAAATCGCTGATCTGCTTGATATCAAATGTTCATCCCAGGTTCCCTCCTGGCTGGAAGNNCGCCCGTCAGTGTACAATCAGACAGAGCAGAGTGCTTACCGGTCTGGGGCTGCATTCCGGGATAAAAACCGGAATAATCTGCATGCCTCTTCCGCCCGACAGCGGAATTATTTTTGAGGATCTTTCCACTGAGCAGCGCATACCGGCATTGTTCAATAATGTCAAGTCAACCGCTTATGCCACTACACTGCAGCTTGATCAGTCCGGTATCATGTGTATTGAACATCTGATGGCTGTTCTTAATATCTACGGCATAGATAATATACTGATAAAAATTAACGGCGAAGTGCCGATTTTTGACGGTTCAGCTCTGAAATTCTGTGAAATGATCGAGGAATGCGGCATAGAAAAACAAAGCGCTCCCAAAAAAAAAGTCATTATTGAAAAAACGGTAATTGTCAGGGATTCCAAAAATCATGAAAAATACATTAAAGCCGAGCCGTTTAAAGGTTTTTGCATAGATTATTTCCTGGATTTTCCGGAGGCTTTCGGAAAACAGCATTATCTGGCTGATTTTTCCGCAACCGACAATACGGATGTTTTTAAAAAGCAGATTGCTCCGGCGCGTACTTTCGGTTTTATCTCCGAAACCAAGGAACTGCAGAAAAGCGGTTTGGCCAGCGGAGCCAAGCTGGAGAATTCCATTCTGATCGACGCCGACAAGGTGATAAATACCGAACTGCGCTTTCCTGACGAGTTTGCCAGGCATAAAATACTTGATATCGCCGGAGATCTTTATCTGCTGGGCGCGGGGTTAGAGGCAAAAATTACCGCCCGCATGACCGGGCACCGCAATAATATAGCCCTGATAAAAAAAATATTGGGAAAATCGGCCACAGGCGTGTAAAAAAATGAGGGATCTGATTATACGAAAATCAACCCTGTCAATTGCCGCGCAGATAACGGCAATATTATTTTTTATTCTGCTGGCGCTGTCGCCTTATGTCTTTGAACATAAATTTTTATTCAATGAAATTCTTTCCCTGTCCGGGCTGATAATTTTTATCATGCGTGGCATGATTTTTTTCCGGCGCGGTGAAATTATTTACAATCTGATGTCGCTGTTTTTCCTTTACGGCGTCATTGTGTTTTATTATTCATTTTTGGCGCAGGATAATTTTATTATGTACCTGCGCACCGGTGTAATTGTTTATTCCATGCTGGTTTTTTATTTGGCCTATTATCTGCCTGATTTGTCCGGAATTTTCCTGCGGGTTTTCAGGCCGGTTTTGGGTCTGTATACCGCAGCAGCGTCTGTAATCAAACTTCCCCTTTTTTATTTTCATCAGATTATTACCGGTATTTTTACGCCCTTTTTAATCGGTAAAAAATTTCTGAAATATTCCCTGCCCCTGATTATGCTTTTTAATATAATTCTGTTTTTTACCTATTCCAAAATAATTTCCGTAATGACCGCAGCCTTTTTTCTGCTGCTTTTTACAGTCAGAACCTACCGCGCCTTTAAAAAAAGTGTAATAATTTTTTTTATCGCGTTTGCAGTAATGTTTATAGCGCTTGCGCCCGGACTCAACCTGATAAACAGCATCGGCGGTATCGATGCGGTACTGCGTTCTTCGCCGGTTTTACAGATTGACGGCAGTATAACCTGGCGGCTGGTTTTCTGGTATCAGATTTTTGTCAACCAGTTTCCCCGCAATCTCCACGGTCTCGGTTTTGGAACCAAAGTTTTTCCGCATACTAATAAAATTTCCGTTCCTATCTGGTCGCGCCATGAAATCTTGCCGTATGTTTTCGGAGCGCATAATTCTTTTATTTATATTTTTGCCCGCATGGGGATTGTCAGTATTATTATACTTATTATGCTTTATTCCGCAGTTTTCCGCGAATACTTTAACCATAAAAAATACTACCTGCAGAACGGCCGTATCCGGTTTTTTTACAGTTTTTTTATTATTACAATTTACACTACATTCAATGTAGTACTGGAAAGCCCCACGCATGCGTCATTGTTCTGGTTTTTACTTGGGCTGGTAGCCAGGGCTGCACAACAGCGTAAAAATGAAATTGGCGGTAATATAAAACCTTCCGTAAATAAGTCCGGATTGATTGACATAATCCCCTGATTAAAAACACTGCGGAATTTCAGAATATATAAAGTTCCGGCTTTCTATCTTAAATTGAAGTATTATTATCACAAATTCCCGTTTTTTTTAAAAAAAAAGTGAGAATATGTGAGATTTCAGAAAACTGGGACTTTTTATCATTTCATACTATAATNNATAATTCAAAGAAACTCGGGAGTACACCATGAAATTAAACCAACAGTTTTTCTGGTTCATCAGTCTGCTTGCCGGCATTATTTTTGCCCAGGAAATTAAAATCGCCACCCTGGCTCCTGAAGGTTCACTGTGGGGCAGCTGCCTTGATAATATCAAAAAAGAAGTCTGGTTTGAGAGCAAGGAAAAAATCCGAATCCGGATTTTTTACGGCGGTAAAATGGGCGATGAAGATGTGATGGTAAAAAAAATCAAAATCAATGCAGTACAGGGCGGGGCATTTACCGGCAACGGACTGGGCGCCATAACCCAGGAAGTCAGGGTTCTGGAATGCCCGCGTCTTTTCCGCAGTTATGATGAAGTTGACTATGTGCAGGAAAAAATCAGCAGCGAGCTTGACCGCGAATTTATGAAAAACGGTTTTAAACTGGTTGGTTTGATTGATACGGGTTTTGCCTATTTTTTTTCCAAACAGAATATTAAATCATTAAACGATGTCAGAGCCGGTAAAATGTGGATGTGGCAGGGCGATATGCTGGCCTATGAAATAATGAATACCCTTGAGATCAAGGCCCGGGCGCTTAATTTTATCGATGTTATTTCTTCCATGCAGACCGGCTTAATTGACGGTTTTTATACTACTCCCATGGCCTGCATTTCCTTACAATGGTTTATCGAAGCCAGATATATGCTTGATATGCCCATCTCCAGTGTAAGCGGCGCCCTGGTAATTGCCAAAACCGCCTGGGAAAAATTACCTCCTGCCGATCAAAAACTGCTGTCGGATTCTTCCCGTAAATATTTACGCGCTCTGGTACTGGAAAACCGCAAGAAAGATGCTGAATCATTATCCCTGCTTAAACAGAATAAAATAACGATAAATAAAAGCGCTGATTCTGCCGCCGAGCTTGATGCTCTGGGTCGCAAGGTAAAAACCGTCCTGGAAGGAAAACTTTTCACCAAAGAAATTTCCGCGCGTCTTGACAGCCTGCTTGCGGAATTCCGCAGCAGGAAGAAATAATATGTCGATTTTACTGAAAGTAATTATCGGCGTTTTTTTTTCTTCCGCATCGTTACTTTATCTGTTTCAGCTGGTACTGCGTAATTTTTTCCATATTTCACTTTTGTGGAGTGAGCCTCTGATTCAGTACCTTTTTCTGATTGCCGGTCTGCTGGGTGCAGCGGTAGCTTCTGAAAAAGAAGAAAATATAAAAATCGATATTTTTAAAAAACTGTCGTCTCATAAATCCGTACGTATAATCAAACATATTTTCTGCCTGGCTGTAACTGCCATGATTACCTGGGTTTTTTCCCGTCAGCTCGAATTTGATGCGGCAGACAGCGCCAGTTCCGCATTCAGGGTGAAAAACTGGATTCTTGATATTCCCTATATCGTAATATTTCTGCTTTCGGCTGTTTATTATATCAGGCATATTATTACCGATTTACAGCGCACGGAAGGCAGCAGATGACTATAATTATCACAGCCGTTTTTATTGCCCTGCTGCTGCTCGGTACTCCGTTATACATCGTTCTTTTCGGCGGAGCATTTTTACTGCTTAAAAGCATCGGGCAGAGCGAACTTCTGATTGCTCTGGAAATCCAGAAATTTCAGACTAACCCCATACTTTCCGCCATTCCTCTTTTTGTTTTTGCCGGCTATGTATTAGCCAAATCAAAAACTCCGGATCGTATAATTCATCTGTTTGATCAGGCTTTTGCCTTTTTCCCAAAAGCCGGAAGCATGGTGGTTGTAATAATCATGGCATTTTTCACGGCTCTGACCGGAGCAAGCGGAGTAAGCATTCTTGCGGTCGGCGGCTTGATGCTGCCTTTACTGCTGAAAAGCGGCAGAAGCGAGCGCTATTCGCTGGGCCTTATTACCTCCTCGGGCAGTATCGGTCTGCTTTTCCCGCCTTCCCTGCCGGTTATCATGTACGGAATTTTTGCCTCCCAGATTGTGGAAGGTTCCGTCAGTATTGATCTGCTGTATAAAGCAGGATTTTTACCAGCCTGCCTGCTGATCGCCGGTGTACTGCTTTACGGTTTTATAACCAAAGAAAAGCGTACGGAACCCCGGGAATCTTTTTCCCTGCAGCGGCTGTGGAAGGCTGTAAAAGGCGCACGCTGGGAGCTTCCCATCCCGGTAATTATTTACGGCGGAATTTACAGCGGTTTTTTTACTCTTACCGAAGCGGCTATTGTAACCGCAACCTATGTTTTTGTTATGGAATTTTTTCTCTACCGCGAACTTTCCCTGAAAACTGATTTTTTAAATCTGGC
>DNNS01000105.1 GCA_003497555.1 Spirochaetia bacterium | reverse complement strand
GTGTACTGAACACCGAATTCTCTATATGGAAGGGAGTGGGGTGAGTCACTCTGCGGTTAAAAATTTTGCAGTTACTCAGATTTTAAAATCTGAGTCTATACGAATTTAGCCGAGTAGTTACTAAATTCCCAGACGGGCGCGGCGCAGAATTTCACCTGAGGTATAGTTATTTTTTACCGTATGCCCGGGCAGAGGCATGATATGTTCATGAATAACATCAATAATCCAGTCCGCCTGGGGAAAAAAATCATTTTCCATTTCATAAGGAGGCGTAATCCAGTTGCGCGAACCGNNAAGCCATATCTTTTAAAAAGGAACCCCGCTCGCAGGCATCGCTGGCCAGAACAAGCTTGCCGGTTTTCTTTACGGATTCAAGCACCGGTTCATAATTAAAAGGCACAATGGAACGGGCGTCGATTACTTCGGCTTCCAGTCCGAATTTTTTCTGCATTTCCTCCGCTGCTTCCATTGCCTTGTAAAGAGTTGCGCCGATTGTTAAAATGGTAAGATCCTTGCCCCGGCGTTTAATATCGGGCTCGCCTATCGGTATTTCGTAATATCCTTCAGGCACGCCGCCCGTATGGAACTGTTCTCCGGTATCATAAAGCCGCTGACTCTCAAAATAGATCACCGGATCCGTACCGGATAATGCCGCATTCATGAGACCCTTGGCGTCATAAGGCGTGGCCGGGAAAACAACTTTCAGCCCGGGAATATGCGCGCAGAGTGTAGTCCAATCCTGCGAGTGCTGGGCGCCGTATTTGGACCCGATGGAAACCCTGATAATCGCCGGCATTTTCAGAATTCCCGAACTCATGGACTGCCATTTGGAAAGCTGATTAAATATCTCATCTCCGGCCCGGCCTAAAAAATCGCAATACATGAGTTCTGCTATTACCCTTCCGCCGCACAGGGCATATCCTACGGCGCTGCCGGCAATAGCCGCTTCCGAAATGGAGGAATTAAACAGACGATGATAGGGAAGAGCTTCGGTAAGCCCGCGGTAAACGGCAAAAGCTCCTCCCCAATCGCGGTTTTCCTCGCCGTAGGCAATCAGCGTGGGATCAGTATAAAATTTTTCAATTATCGCTTCAAAAATGGCGTCGCGGTATTGATAAAGCCGGGCTTTGGAAACAGGCTTTCCGTTTTCATAGGCAAAACGATTTTTTTTGGAAAGCTGCTGCACGCGCGGATTATCGGAGAGCGGCATAAGAACCTCGGGTTTACGGTCTTCCATTTTTTCCATGCGCTGGTTGGAGAACATCATCTTGCCTATGGCATCAGGATCATTTTTCAGATCAAGCCGCGGAGAAATTTTTTCATCTATCGCCAGTCTGGTAATGTTATAAATACGCCTGCCTGCTTCTTCGGCGATTACGGATATTTCACCCGCAGAGACTATCCCGGCTTTCACCAGTTCTTTGCCGAAATATTCTATGGAATCATGTTTTTGCCAGGCATCGATTTCTTCTTTGCTGCGGTAAGTGGAAGCATCGCTCGGAGAATGACCGCTATAACGGTAAGTAAGTGTATCAAGCAGCACCGGCCCTCTTTTTTCTTCAATAATTTTTTTCTTGCGCCGGAAGGCATCAATTACAGCCAGGGGATTATAGCCGTCAACTCTTTCGGCGTGCAGCATCTCCGGGTTTACGCCTGCCCCGGTACGGGCCAGTATGCCGTAGCCCATGGTTTCTCCGCAGGTCTGCCCTCCCATTCCGTATTGATTATTCATAAAATTAAAAATAAGAGGCAGGCCTCCTTTCTGATCGCCTTCCCATAGTTTGGTATATTGATCCATGCAAGCCAGACAAATAGCTTCCCATACCGGACCGCAGGCCATGGATGCATCGCCGATATTACAGACAACCATTCCTTTTTTACGGTTGATTTTTTTGTAAAGCGCAGCGCCTACGGAAATATCTGCGGAGCCTCCGACAATTGCATTATTGGGATAAATTCCGAATGGAGTAAAAAAAGCGTGCATGGAGCCGCCCATGCCCTTGTTGAACCCTGCTGATCTTCCGAATATTTCAGCCAAACTGCCATAAAGCAGAAAATCAACAGCCAAGTCTTTCAGTTTACCGCTTTTATTTTCTTTTTCCACTACCGAAAGACAAACCCCGTCTAAAAAGGATTTCATTATTTCATGAAGATTTTTTTCTTCAAGTTTGTAAATAGCCGAAAGCCCCTTGGCAAGGATTTCTCCATGACTGCGGTGTGAGCCGAAAATATAATCTTCAGGCAGCAGCGAATACGCCATACCTACGGCGCTTGCTTCCTGGCCGATGGAAAGATGAGCCGGCCCGGAGTGATTATATTTAAGCCCTTTATATTCATTGGTGATTTTTATTAAATTAAGCATATTTTCAAATTCGCGGATAACGGCCATATCGTGATAAATACGCAGAAAATCTTCTTTGGAATAATTATTTTTCTCATCAGAAACCGATTTGCAGTAGGAATTTACCGGAATTTCGCCAAAAGTGATTTTTCCCGGTTTTCTGACAAGCGCAGGGTCAATTAATTGTGTTTTGGGCATGACAACTCCTGAAAAAAATATATCATATTATATCAAAAATATACGATTATGTCAAGGGCTAAACGGAAATTTATTTTTTTTTCACTGCAATTTAAAAAACAACAGGCAGCTATTCGGAATGATCGCGGTAAACCAATGGGAATTAATCCCCAAAAGAAATTTAAAATTTTTCCCGCACTGAAAACATAATCACTCACGAACGCAAAAACAATTAAATTTTAAAAATTATTTTTGCGGACTTAGTATACTTTACGAGGAATTTTAAATCCGGGCGGTTATTTTTTTTATACATAAAACATGATCTTTTTTCCATGGATTATTTTTAATTTTGTTACTATAATCATTATAATTCAGACAAGAGGTAACTTATGCGGTTTATTGCTGTTTTATTAATAGGCTGTCTGCTCTCTCCGGATATTAATCTGCTGCCGCAGCCGACAAATGAAAACCTGGTTTTTAACGGCGATTTTGAAAGCAGCGAACTCTCACCGGTAAAAATTCCGGCTCCCTGGCTTATGTGGGGAGCCGGGGAAAAACAACCCGAAAACTTCACATATGATAAAAAAAACCCATACGCAGGGAAACAGTCTTTCCGAATCTATCACCCGGCCGATCAGGATACTTATATTATTTATCAGAGAGAACGGGCATTTAAAATCGAAAAAAATATCGTTTACCGCGTTTCTTTTTGGGCGCGTACCGACCTTCCGGGAGTATCTTATTTCCGCCTGCAGAAACTTAAAAACATCGACCCGGTTGAAAACTCCGCTGCCAAGGCTAAAGCCAATATATTTACCTGCGATCATGACTGGAAAAAAATCGAATTTTTTCTGAAAGAAGGACTCGATTTTACCACAACCTCAGAGCAGTATATAGCGCCCTCATTTATTGCCACATATGAAAAAATCGAAAAAACCCTGTGGATTGACGATCTGATTATTTCCCGGGAAGGTTTGCTGAAGGACGAAGATGCTGTGCAGAAATTCGACAGTGAAAAACCGTACCTGACGCAGCACATGCTTGAAAAAGGCGATACCCTGAATTTCACTGTTGATACGTTAAAAACCCCGGGCCCGGCCAATAATAAAATTGCCGGCGTCTCATTTCATCTGCTGACCTCAGGACCATCGCGCATCCCCTACGGGGAAAACGGCGCGTATAATCTTCCTGCCGAGCTGGAAAAAGCCATTGCTGATCTGCATCTGCCCATGACCAGAATATACGCCCTGAACGCAGCAAAATACGAACAGCCCCTGCAATACGACCTTACCGGGGGTATAGACAGGTTTAACGAGCTGCTGGAAAAATGCGGCATTCCCCGGGAAAGCGCCATTCTTGAATTTGAGATTCAGAAAAATGTACCATTAGCGGGGCCCGACAAATGGGCGCGCGGAGTCAGGCATTCCATAGACAAAGGCTATAAATTTCATTTCTGGGAAGTGGGAAATGAACCGTACGTAATTGACTCCAGAGCGTCTTTTCCTTCAGCTGATGATTATATCGCCTATTTTATTGAAATCAGTAAAACCATCCGTAAAAACGACCCGCAGGCAAAAGTGGGCATTGCTATAAATTACCAGGATCAGAAACCCGAGTGGCGCGAATATGTCCTGCAAAAAGCTGCCGGATATTATGATTTTGTCGCGCCTCACCATTATAATTTCGGCAAGGTGTATGAAAAATCTTTTTCCGATATTGTACTTGCAGAAAATTTTCATCAGCTTGATCTGATTCTTAAAATAAATGCCATGATCCAAAAGTATAATCCCGGGCGCACTGTATACCAGTATGATTCGGAATGGGGCCTGCACAGCCATCCGGAACCGGGAAAAAATCTGCGCAACGGCAATATCTACGGAACTCTGCACAGGATTGTACGCATGATCTATTGTGCACAGGGTGGTTTTTTAGAAGGTGCGGCGAGCTGGGTCATGTTCGGTAGAAAACCGGAGGATATGGGTTTCGGCCTGCTGCCGGAATATGATATATCCAAACGAACCATGCTCTACTGGACATATTATTATATTAACAGACACATCTGCGATGACCTGGTTACGCTGCATGGTACAACTCCATACTACGAGGGAGAAGCTGAAGATCTATCCAGATACTCCGGGCCGCTTGCTCCGGCACTGGTAACTATCAGTAAAGACAAAAAAACCCTCTGCATTGCTATTGCTAACGGTTCCTGGGATAAAGATATTCCCTGCGTTATCAATTTACCGGATTTTGCCGTTCGCGAAACAACAGCCGTACTTCTGTCAAGTTCCGATCCGGATGCGCATCCGGTACTGGATAAAAATGAAGATTTTATCAGACAGGTAAACCTCAAACCGGAAAACGGCAGGATAAATTTTACCATGCCAAGGCATGCGGCGTTGTTTATCACTCTGCACCGATAAACTCTCCCTGGAAAATTTTTTTGTAAGAGACTACGCCAGTAGTCTCTTACAAAAAATATTCCCATTGCCCT
>DNNS01000482.1 GCA_003497555.1 Spirochaetia bacterium | reverse complement strand
CGCAGAATAGTTCCTCACAGAAACAACCGGATATTTTTCTTCAGCGAGACTGAAATCAATGCGCTTTTCTATACCGAATTGTTTTTTCAGTGACTTTACCTGTTCTGCCGGTGAAATGAAATTTTCTTTTGATAAAGATTTCATAATATTATTTCTCCACTAGAATATCGACTTATTATTAAATTCGTTTTAAAACCGGTTTAAAAAGAACAGCGCAGGTGGCGCGCTTTGAAAATTCTGCATAAACACCAGTATTCCCGTTCGGGAAATAATTACATACTCACGTTTTATTCTTTAACTTGTAAAAATATTATGATCTGGTCATAAAAACTCACTGATGAAAAACAGGGGAGGATATTGCTTTTTTTATTTTTCAATTGCTATCAGTGTAATCTATTGCCCCGACATCACGGCTGCCGCCGTTTCTGTGCCCGTTAAAATCGCGCAGAAATGGTCCGTTGAATTGCCAATTATAAAGTTCCCGGATGCTTGTTTCCGCCATGGCCAGAGTTCCGCGGGAAATGCGCAAAAAATCCAGAGTGCATTCAAGGAATTCCTTTTGATTAGCGCAGCCTATAAAAAAATCAGCAGGGTTTGACAGATTTTCGTTTTTTACAAGTACGTTGCTTCCGGGTTCTGCCGGTTTTCCATTAATATAAAAATTAATTTTTCCACTTGGCCGATCGATTTCCGCAATGATATGCGTCCATTTTCCGGTATTAAGCGCTGTTTCCGAACTTTGTACTTTACTGCTGCCGGAAGCCTTGATCTGTATTTTCAGAATTCCTGATTCCAGAAAGAGACGGTAACCGCTGCTGCTGTCTTCCTTGGAAACAAGAACTCCGTTTCGGGCTGAAGCCGGAATCATGACAACAGCTTCAATTAAAAAACAGTTGTCGGACATATCAAGGAGTCCGCAGGACCTGCCGGGAATTTGACAATATTGATTCCGGCCGTCAAGAGCTAATGCGCCGCGTATCCAGTTTTCGCAGAATCCCTCGCGAAAAGATTCATCCGAACAGTTGACAAGCGATAAATCCCGCCGGGAAATAGTGCCTTTTTTACGTACGGCTTCGCGGGATTTCCATTCATTATTCCAGTTGATATGTTCGTCGTATACCAGGGAAAGGTCCGAAGGATTACGGTAAAATCCCCATTCGCCGATTGTCATATAAAGCCCCCAGGGTACGAAAACTTTTTTAGACTGATCAATACAGATCGAATCTTTCTGCAGCCGGAAATCATGTTTCTGCGCATCAATAACCTGCNNCCTGCGCTGCCGGAGTTTCAACACCGCAGTCGGACGCAAGCGCCTTTTTTGAATCCAGAAATATTTTTAAATCAGCCAATGAGGAAAAATCATCGGTATTTCCGAATTTGGCGAAATCCTTGCGGTCATGTCCGGCAAAAACATTACCGCTGAAAGCCAGGGATTCAAATTCCAGATTTTTACCGACTTCATGGGAAAAATAACGTTCGCCGATTTTCAGGAAAAGATTGTTAAGATAATAGCAGCGGTTGTGCATGCCCATGCCCTTATGAAAACCCAGGGCGCAATTGTAAATTGTATTGTTGAAAAAAATATTCATAAAGCCCTCGGCTTCGTTAATACCGGCGGCATTATAGATTTTATCATTTTCATTATTATTAATGCCCCACAGAATGTTATTAAAAACATACTGCTTATAGCCCTGATCCAGATAAAGCGCCGGTGCCCAGCATCCGGTTCGATACCAGTCGGTTTTACCTGGAAAAAGTTTTTTTTCCGCGTTTTTAATCCCGACGGCGTTTCCCGAGATATTGTTGAATATATAGGCCGGTCCGCCGAACCAGGACGCTATTCCTCCGTAATCCTGCGAGCCGTACATGGTGTTGATAACGGTATTACTGAATATCAGGACGCGGTTGCATGGATAATCCATCTCGTAAATATGACTGCCGCCTTTATAATATTCTCCGGTACGAATGAAAATTCCAACTCCATCGGTATAATTAATATTGTTATGATCAATTACCGCCATGGAGCATCCCCGGATGTTGACAGCTCCGTTTCGGTTATGATTGAGTTCACGGAAGGCGCAATTACTTATGTTATTATAGCTAACCGCTATATGGTTTATACGCGAACGGACCGCATCCGGCATAATTATTTTTTCAGTGCGCAAAGCCCACATCTGTTCCGTACGATCCATACAGATCGCGCCGCTGTCCAGATCCGTGAAATCATTGGAGATTATTTTAATAAAATCAATACTCTGTCCCTGTTGATCAGGAAAAAACGAGATCGCTTGGGAGACATGCCGGAAACTGCAGTTTTCAATATTGATATTGGAACTGCTCCCTGAGAACCTTATTACTGAAGAATAATAAGTAGGATTCATGGCTTTGCCTTCAGACCATAAATCTGCATTATTAAAAAAATAAAATGCCAGCTTTTTAACGGTAATTCCGGATGTATTGCGGCCGGAAAGAAAAATTTCACGGCGGGGAATTTCAATCTCGGTTTCATTGGGATTTTGATTATTGCGCAGGCGGACAAACAGTTTTCCCCTGTGCTCTCCTTCCCTGATAAAGCACCATTCGTTTTCTGAGTCCAGCAGCTGCGGAAGCCCTTCGACAAAATACTGGATATATTTTTTATCGCCTATGGAACGGGACATCATGGTGTAAACTTCGTTTTTATGCGGATCGTAATCTGAAATAACTCCGCTGCGCAGAGCCGGTTCACTCCACCAGAGCAGTCCGCCCTGCCAGTATTCGCGTTCTTGCTGTTTGAAATTTATTTCATCACGCAGCCGCATGGAGCCGGTAAATGAAACCGAAATAATAGTGCCTGATGCATTGGCGCTGCGCAGGACAGCTCCTTTT
>DNNS01000376.1 GCA_003497555.1 Spirochaetia bacterium | reverse complement strand
TAGCTCAGTCGGTAGAGCAGCGGACTGAAAATCCGCGTGTCCCTGGTTCGATTCCTGGTCTGGCCATAATTCACCCCTCTCTCTCTTAAACACGAACTTAAGCATGCAAAAAGTTCTGGCTCTTGATTTCGGCGATAAATATATCGGCTGTTCCTATACTCTGTCATCAGGCATAGCCTTCACTGCCTGTGTCCCGGTGGTTCGCAGCAGCAGCGGAGAAGACCTAGAAAAAATTGCCGGTATAATAAAATCCAATAAAATAGAAACAGTGGTTATCGGTATGCCCTATCATATGAACGGGGTCTTTGGAACACGCTGTGAAAAAACAGTTAATTTTGCCGAAAACCTGCGAATTAAAATTCCAGGTATTCCCATTGAATTTCAGGATGAACGGCTTTCCACCAGCGAAGCCGACGGTTTTATTGCCGGATATTGCAGTAAAAACAAAAAAAAAATGAAAAATTATTCCGATTCCATAGCTGCGGAAATCATTCTTAAATCCTGGCTGAAAAAAAAGTCAGCGGGTTGACGTGATTAAGAAAAAAACACCGGATAAAAATTTTAATTGATTTTCGATCTGCCGAAATACTATCTGGAATTTTGGAAATAATTATTTATGCTGTAAAAGCTGCTGCACCGAAAGTGTATCCGCCCCCAACTGAAGTGCATAATATTTTTGAACCGGGGGTAAATACACAATCAGCGATTTTATTTTTACGCAGTAAATCAAGGGTAATGGGTATGGAAGCGCAGGAAGTATTGCCTACTGATTTGATAATCTTGACCACTTTTTCATACTGCACTTTCATTTTTTTTCCAAGCTCTTTGATTATTCTCATATTGGCCTGATGGGGGATAATAAAATCAAAATCGGTAAACTGCATTTTAATTTTATTGCATACTTCCATTGCGGAATCAAACATGGCATTGACCGCATTACGCTGTACCAGCGGGCCGCCGCCCATCTGAATTTTTTCCCCGGCGCGCAGCAGGATATGTTCGCTGGAATACTCTGCCCGGGAATGCAGGGATAATATCCCCGGCTTGTCGCTTTTTTTAAGCACTACAGCAGCTGCTCCGTCGCCAAACAGGATAGAAGTAGTGGGGTCGGAAAAAGACAGCTCTTTTGATATATATTCGGATGATGCCACTAAAATAGTATTATAAATGCCGCTGGCTATTTTGGCATAAGCATCCATAAAACCGTCGATAAAACCGCTGCAGGCTGTGTTCAGAGTAATTCCTCCGGCCTTACCGATACCCAGCAGGTGCGCCAGTGTGCATGACGGATTGGGAATCAGCGTTTTAGAGGAAAAAGTCGTGAAAATTATAGATTCAACCTGGTTTTTATCAATACCGGCTTCGTTGATGGCGGAATCGGCTGCCCGGCAGGCCATTTCTTCCACTTCGTAATATGGCGTAAAATTATCTTCAGCGCTGATAAAATGCCTGGATTCAATTCCCGATACCTGCATCACCCATTCATTAAATACTTCTTCGTCGCTTAATTTGGCAGTATCAATATTTTTTTTCTGCAGACTGACCCTGGCCTTGTCAGGATCAAAATTGGAAATTTTGGAATACATCTGCATATTGTTCAGGAGCTGCCGGGGAAGAAATGAGCCGGTTCCTGCAATTTCAACATGGTGCATGATATCTCCTGCCGGATTTATTATCCGTATTTATACGTATAATAATAGCATGATTTGAATTTTTTCAATACCCAGCATACAATAAACACATGAAAAATCATTCTTTTTGTGCATGCAGCCTGAGATTATTTATTTATACTTCTGCCTGCTTCCGGTATTAAAAAATGAATAAAATTCATCCTTCAGCAATTATAGATCAATCCGCCCGTCTGGAAAACGTTACTATCGGACCTCATGCCATTATTGAGGCAGACGCATTAATCGGTGAAAATACTGAAGTTGCCGCCGGGGCTGTGATAAAAAAAAATTCTATTATCGGTAAAAACAATATTATCGGTCATTATGCCGTTATCGGCGAAGACCCGCAGGATATTCATTTTGACCGTAATTTAAAAACCGGTGTAATAATCGGCGACAACAATATTATCCGGGAAATGGCAACCGTACACCGCTCAACCAAAACCGGGCAGAACACAATAATCGGTAATAATTGTTTTCTTATGGCCACCAGTCACATTGCTCATGACTGCATTCTGCATAATAATGTTATTCTCTGTAACGGCTCACTAATGGCAGGGCATATAGAGATTTTTGATCATGTTTTTATTTCCGGACTGGTAGCGGTTCATCAATTCAGCAAAATCGGCTGCAATGCCATGATTGCCGGCTGTACCCGCCTGGCTCAAGATGCTCCGCCCTATGCACTGGTCGAAGGCCATCCGGGAATATTCCGGACTATAAATGTTGTCGGTCTCCGCCGGGCGGGGTTCAGCGCTGAAGATCGCCTGGCTATCAAACGGGTCTATAACACCATTTATTTCTCCGGATACACCTACTCGCAGGCGATTAAAATTCTTGAAGAACAAAATATCGGCAGTCACGGAAAAATCATAATTGATTTTTTCAAAACTTCCAGAAGCGGAGTAGTAAAATCAGGGCGAACTTTCTCCGAAGAATAAAAAACGCGCCTCTGGTGATTCTCGGCTCATCCTCTCCGCGCCGCCGGGAAATTTTTTCCCGGCTGGGTATCAAGTATAAAATAATCGCACCTGCTGATGATCCACCTGTTTCTTTTTATAAAAAATTTTCAAACTGCGAACTGGAAAAATTACTGCGTACCATTGTAATGCAAAAATATCAATCCATTAATAGAAAAACAGAGATAAAAATACCAATTTTTTGTTTTGACACGGTTGTTTTTTGCCGGGGTCGCGTGTTAGGCAAACCGCAAAGCAGAAAAGAAGCAGAAGCCATGCTCAGGCTTCTTTCCGGCCGAAAGCATCAGGTAATAACTGCAGCCCTGGCAGGTTTAGACCGGCAATCTGTCTGCCTCCTGTATAAAACAGATGTATTTTTCCGTAAATTGTCAAATAAAGATATAAGCGATTATCTTGATTGCCGGGAGTTTTCCGATGCTGCCGGTGCATATTAGATCCAGGAAAACGGTATGAGGCTGGTATTAAAAATCAGAGGCTGTTTCTTTAACATTGTAGGCATGCCTCTGGATTTTATTTGCACTGTCTACGGGCATGCGTAAGGAGAGTCAACCTGATTCTAATTTTTAAAATTATTTTTTCGATAATGTAAGCAGTAACCAGAAAAATGAAAATTTTTTATAATATTATTATCCCGGCGATTTTAATAATAAATATTTATTGTGAAAATTCTCCGGCTAAAACCAATGAAATTATCATTGATGAGCAGGAGCTTTTATCCGCAACCAATGAAATTGAATTTGAAAATTTTTCAGGATATCGTAAAAACATATTGTCTGCGGAAGCTGTAATAGAACTTGGCAGAAAGGCAGCGGCAGAAATGATCAGCAGCGGAGAAAAAGGCGGAAATCCTTCCCGCTACGCTTTTTACCGCTTCGTGCCGGACAACGCGTTATTGGGTGCGGATTTGCTTGTCCTTGGTAAAAAATGCGGCATTATGAATATTATCAGTGTGCGCCGCCTGCTTACCGGATATCTTCAGCAGGTTTATGCCTTTAATGAAAAACGTGCAGACAGCCTGGCATTCTTTATCCTTATCTATAATGCGCTCAGGCGCGCGGATAACATCTATGTTAAGGAGAAATATTCATCCGCGGTCGGTAAATTTATTCCGCAGGAATCTATCGGTATAGACCGTTCCTATAGAAACTGGCCTGGCAATACTTTTGTTATTATCCCTACCAGTCTGCATGCAGGTAATATTTCCGTTCGTGAAATTGCGTCCGAGGCTACTGCCAAAGCAGCCGAAGGCGGTGAAAACCTTGCCGAGCGCTCGGAAATGATTAAACTTCGTAAAGAACAGGCTGCGGAGGAAACCC
>DNNS01000707.1 GCA_003497555.1 Spirochaetia bacterium | reverse complement strand
ATAAATAAATTTTCCAGGGAGTACAATTAATCGTAAACTTCCGGCTCGGAAACAGTATCTGCCGAATAAGCATGGATTTTGTTGGAAGAGTTTTTCCATCTGCCGCTTAAATAATATAAAACACTGGCAATCATGACTATAATGAATCCAGATAACATGGCAATCCAGATGCCGGTAATACCCAGTCTGGTTTTAGTCAGAATGAATGCCAGCGGCAGCCTGATTCCCCAGACTGCGAGTAGTGAAAAAATCATGGTAATGAAAGTGTTTCCTGCGCCGTTAATGACGCCGTTGGAAACAAACATTATAGAAAAAATAATATAGCCGGGGGAAATTATTTTCAGGTAATTAACACCGATGGATATTACATCCGGTTCATGAACGAATAATTTCAGCAGAGTTTCCGGTATAAAAAAAGCGAAAAAGGAAATAAATCCTGAAATAATCACGGCGATAATTATTCCCCATTTGAAAATTTCCGGAACTCTTTCGATTTTCCTGGCTCCGATATTTTGTCCGGTCAGGGCGGAAATCGCCATGGACATGGTCATGGCGGGCATAAGGGCAAGGGCATCAATTCTCCCGGCTGCGCCGAAAGCCGCAATGGCGCCCGGTCCATAGGTGTTTACCAGGCTGGTAATGACCGTTATTCCTACTGATACCAGCGATTGCTGTACCATGGTTGGAAGTCCTATTTTAAATAGAAGAAAGGTTAAATCTTTATCGAATATAAATTTTTTGGGGTTAATGGCCAGAATATGGTCTTTTTTATGCAAATAAATAATGCCGATGCTGAAACCGGTAAAAACAGAAATTAATGAAGCAATCGCAGCGCCGTTTAAGCCGAGTTTTGGGAACGGTCCTATGCCCATTATTAACAGGGGGTCAAGGATGATATTTATTACGGTGGCAATGGCCATAAAAATTAACGGGGTTCTGGTATCTCCGATTCCCCGTAAAATCGATGAAATTAAAAAAGAAAAATACATGAAAATAAATGAAATAAATGACAGCTTTAAGTAACCTGAGGCAAAAAGGAAAATCCGTTCCGGCGTATTCATTAACCGCAGCAGTTTGTCGGCGAGAAAAATTCCCAGCAGAGAAAGCAGTATACTTAAAAAAACAGTTATGGTAAACGAGTTGTTTACAACTTTCTCAACCATGGAATTATTTTTAGCTCCATAAAATTGCGAAACAAGAATGGTAGTAGCCATGGTTGATCCGCCGGCGAGCGCCACGAGAATAAACACCAGGGGAAAGGTCACAGCGGTTGCTCCCACTGCATCGGGACCTAAAATATTTCCCACCCAGATGGTGTTGATGACGCTTTGCCCGATATTGAACAGATTACCTATCAGCATGGGGATTGACAGATTAAGCAGCAATTTGGGTATGCTCCCAATGGTCATGTCAGATCCAAAATCAAGCTTCATGTTTTTGTTAAAAGGTTCCGGTTTCATATTTCTTCCTGAAAAATTTTCAGCAATTTGAGATAAAAAGATTCCGGACTGGCCTCTGCAGCAATATATTTTCTGCCGTTACCGGTAATTGTTTTATAGGCTGCGGATGAAAGTCTGTGCGCCTGTTCCAGGGCCCGATACAGGCTTTCGGTGTTTTCCACATCAAAAATAATTCCTCTGTTTTCTGCCAAAAGCTCTGGTATACCGCCGCGCCGGGAACCGAGCACTAATGTTCCGCAGGCAAAAGCCTCAAGCACTGTATTGGGATAATTTTCCATCCATACCGATGGTACAATCAGGGCATAGGCGCCTGCTAAAAATGAGCCGATTTCGGAGTAGGGAAGTACACCCCGGTAATGGGCGCCTGGATATTTTTTCAGTAAATCATCAAGCCGTTTTTTTTCAGCGCTTTCCGCCCGTCCGGCGATTTCCAGGTACGTATTGTGTTTTTCGGCAAATTTACTCCACAGGGGCAGCAGATCAAATATACCCTTGCGTTCCTGAATCAGGCCCATATAAACATAGCGCCTGCGGTCTTTTTCCCGTTTTTGCGGTACTTTCCATTCGGCAAGAAAAGGGTTGGGCACAGGATGCATTTTGTAACCGTAAGGCTCTGAACAGGCGGCCAGATTTGCGCTTGGGCTGAGGGCATAAAATTCCTTCAGCTTTTTTCTCAGCAGTCTGATTTCAAAAAGCTTAAAGGCAATATAAATACGGTTTCCGCATTTCCCGGAAAAACATTTTCCCTGCCGGTAGCCCCGGCAGGTTTTTTTTTCAGACGGTATAACCAAATCTCCAATCGGGCAGAGATGACTGTAATCCCTGAAAGTTTTCACGGACGGAAAATTTTTAATTGCCGCCAGTACAGCCCGGGGAGCGCGGTAAATATTATTACATTGTATTATATCGGGCTGCAGAAAATTAATGATCTTTTTTATTTTTTTTGTCAGCCTGGGTCCGGCAAAGAGTTTGTTGAACAATTTTCCGAAAAAAGAATTATAGGGAACCAGATTGTAAAATCCGTCTTTTTCTTTATATTGTTCATATTGCCTGGTATCAAAAGTAAGCACATGGGCATTGATGCCGTGCGTTTCAAGAATGTTTTTTTCGCGCCTGGTTTGTAATTCTGCTCCGCCCAGCTCCAGCAGATCATTGACAATCAGAACTGTTTTTATTTTTTTTTCAGTGTTGAAAGTAAGGCGAAAAGTTTTTATCCAGGTATAATTCTGCGCGATTCTGCGGGCGTTCTGTCCGAGTTTTTGTCTTAACGGGAAATTTTCAGCCAGGGTTTGCAATGCTTTGGCCATTTGTTTACTATCGCCTTCCCTGATCAAAAAACCGTTTTGCCGGTTCAGTACTATTTCATCTATAGCGTCAACCTTGCCGGCAAGCAGCGGCAGTCCGGCAGCAGCGGCTTCCAGAAAAACCAGGCCGAAACCCTCTACCCGGCTGGGCAGGCTTTTACCGGGCAAAAGAAAAATATCAATTGCATAATAAAATTTTAGCAGATTTTCGCGGTCTAACCTGCCGATAAAAAGGCATTTTACTCCGCAGTTTGCAGCTCTCTCGCGAAGTTCTTTCTCGTATTGCTTGTCTCCGGAACCGGCGATGGCGTATATAATTTTTCTGCGTAGATTTTCCGGAAGCAGAGTTAAAGCATCAAAGGCGTAATCAATTCCCTTGCGCGCATCCAGGCGGGCTACTGTACCGATTAGGATTTT
>DNNS01000233.1 GCA_003497555.1 Spirochaetia bacterium | reverse complement strand
GTTATTATCGGGCTTCCGGGCGCAGAAAAAAACCAGGCGGAAAAAGACGCAGCAGAACTTGCCGGGCTGGGTATTAATGGAATTAAATTTCATAATATCATGGTGCTGCGGGGTACAGGGATCGCGGCGCTATATCAGGCTGGAAAATTCCGGGTTATTGACAGGACGGAGTACCTTGATAATCTGGCAGCTGCTCTTTCCCGGCTAAAACCCGATACCGTTATTTTCCGCATATCAGCTGATGCACCTTCTGCCTTGCTGCTTGCCCCCCTGTGGTGTCTGGAAAAACAAAAACTGCGGGAGGATCTGGAAAAAGAATTGAAAGCACGCGCTCTTTTTCAGGGCAAATACTCGTGAATTTCCTCTAAAGAAAATTTCAGGCGGATCGATAATCAAGAAACTGAATTATTTCCTGTTGTGGGCTGGTAATAATTCAGTATTTCCTTCTTGGTTTGAAAAATCAGGCCGGGCGCATTGCCCGGCTGTATTTAAAAGGCAGTATGAAAAAAAACATTCCTCTCACCTTTTACGGCAGTACCTGCGACGGGGCAGACGTATGCGGGCAGGAGCTTCATATTGCCGATGGTTTATTCAAACGCCAAAAACCTGCCGGCAGTTTGTCCATAGAAGTCAAAGATTCCGTTATTTATCCCGGGCTAATCAACAGCCATGATCATATGCTGGGTACCTACCTTCCGCGCGTGGGAAACGGCCCCTATCTTAACTGGAAACCCTGGGATGAAGACCTCAAGAATTCCAATTTATATAAAGAACGCGGAAAAATAAACAGCGCCGATATATATCTGCTCTCGGCTTACCGCCAGATATTATCGGGAGTCACCACGGTTTCCGATCATATACCCCATAAGGTAAACGAAAACTTTATTAAAAATTCCCCGGTGCGCATTCTTGACCGTTATGCTCTGGCGCACGAATGTTCTTCCTATGATCTGGGATGGGGAGCAGGCCTGGAAAAAGAAATTGCCGCTTCCCGCCGGAAAAAGATTCCCTTTATTTCTCATATCGAAGAAGGTTTTGATGCCGAAGCTCTTGACGGCATAATCATGCTTGATAAAAAAAAGGGATTATTCCGCAATACCGTTTTAATTCACTGTATTTCCTGTTCCAACGCCGATATTGCCCTGATAGCCAAAAAAAAAGCCAGTTTTGTCTGGTGTCCGGCTTCAAACCTTTACATGTTTAACCGCACGGCTGATATTAAAACATTTCTTGATGAAAAAACCAATGTGACTCTGGGTACGGATTCTCCCATGTCCGGTTCGGTCAATCTGCTGGCAGAAATAAAAACCGCCCGGAAAATCTATAAACATATTTATAAAAAAGAACTGTCTGACCGCATTATATTTGAAATGGTTACCAAAAATGCGGCCCGGGCGTTTTTAATGGAAAAAAAATTAGGCTCCCTGCAAAACGGATTTACAGCAGATTTGATCATTGTCAGGAAAAACACAGAAGACGCCTATGCCAATCTGACAGCAGCGGAAATGCCTGATATTGAACTGGTAGTAATAGGCGGACGGCCGGTTTATGGTACAGGCAAGTATGAATCTCTTTTTAAAAACGGTCAAAACGACTGCAGTGCCATAAAAATTTTCGGCGAAAAACGCTATCTGACAGGAGATCCGGCAGGCCTGAAAAAACGCATAGACCGGGCAGTGGGATTTAAAAAAGAGTTATTGTTTTTTCCTCTTTAATTTTATTTCCTGATCCAATAATAAATTTGCATTCATACGTTGTTTGTATTATAATGAACATTAGAAGTTAATCATACTGCTGTTCACTAAATTACTTTAATAACAGCGGAATACTCGCAGTGTAGAGGATCTATGCGTACCACCAGCGGATTTTCCAAGTCATACGCGTCCGAGTAAATTTACTAGCGGAGTTATTAAATGAAAAACCTATTTTTTTATTTTATCCTGCTTGCAGGGTTATTACCTGCCATGCAGATTTCCGTGGAGCAAGACGGAAGCAAACTTCAGGTAGATGACATTACCGCCAAATTTTCCTGTTTCGGAACCGCCGGAGATAAAACCAATGAAATTCTTTACTCCCGCTTTCCCTTTAATTCCTATGCAACTTTGTGCATTAACGGTTATGGATATATATTCGGACCTAATTTCCGGGATTTAAAATTCAAAAAAAGCCCCAAGCGCATTATTACCACCGGTATGGCCGGAAATATCATGCTGGAGCAGGATATCAGTNNACAAGATCAGCAACAAGGGCAAAGACGCCAAAACCGGCCTGCGTATATTAATGGTACTCGGGCTTGATGCCGGTACGCGTTTTCGCATGGGAGATAACGTTTCCATTAACGACGAAACCGAATTCAGCAAAACCGCCATGGAATCTGCCTGGTCCTGTCTTGATAAAAGCGGAAAGATTATTTTCCAGGGAATTCTTGAAGCTGATAAAATAACCAAACCCGATAAAATCGTTTTTTCCGCCATGCGCAATCCGTATTTTGCCGCCTGGGATTATAACAATCAGGTAAAAAAAGGCAAAGCGCTTCCCGATAAACCCGAGCAAACCAGCATCGGTATTTATTTTGATGAAAAACCTCTGGCAGCCGGCGCTTCCATAGAATACGTCAGCAGTCTTTTTTTATCCGATAGTCCGCTCTCCATACCGGAAGACAAAATAATCGAAAATAAAGATTTGTTAATAATGGAATATCTGCAGAAAATGCAGAGTAGTTTTAGCAGCGGCGACTATCAAGAAGCAATAAACAATATTGAATATATTTTAGCCCTTAATTCCGGTCATTTTGAAGCCCAGGATTATTTAACCCGCTGTGCGGAAAAAATGGCGGAAAAAAAACAGGATGAAATTTCCGCTGAAGCCGATAGACCGGCAGAACTTTTTAAAAAGATATCCGAACTGTTTAAAGCGGCAAAATACCAGGAGGCGCTGGATCTGCTTGAGAATTTTTACGGAACCTACGGCCGTGAAGACCTGGAACCTCTGCAGGAAATGATTAAATTCAAACTGCGCCAGCAGAAACTTAAAAAAATAACTTCAGAAAATCCCGAATACGATCAATACACCAATTTTAAAAAACAGGCGGAAAGCGCCTATTCCCAGCAGCAGTATGTTCCTGGCCTCAAGGCGCTTCTGGGCATTCTTAAAATTTCACCCTACGACGAAACAGCGCTTAAATACCTTACATCTTATATAGGAAAAATCAAAGCCCAGAATGAACTTCTGCTTTCGCTGGCCAATCTGTTATATAAAGGCGGCGTGGACAAAGCGGAATCCGATCCGCTGCTTGCGCACGGATATTTTCGTATCCTGCGCCTGGCTCTTCCCGGTTTTAACAAAGATGAAATTGCCAAACGTTTTAACGAAACCATGCCGGAGTATGATAAACCGCTTGATGCCGATAAAAAAAACAACGCTATGAGCCTGATTAAGGAAGCAGCTATGCTTGCGGATGACAGCCGTGACTATAGCGGGGCCGTGCAGAAACTTAAAAGCGCCGCAGCTTTGGTTCCCCAGGAAATAAACCTCTGGGAGCGAATGATTAAAAACCGCGCCCTGGCAGCGGCTTATTCGGGTTTTGACAAAACGGGATTTATTTCCGATATTAAAAATTCCGTTAAAAAAAATACCGGGGTAAAAGACAGTATTCTTAAAGCCGATGCTTATCTGGCGAAAAAACTTCCGGCCCAGGCAAAAGAGTTTTATAACAAGGCGCTGATCCTTGATCCGCAGAACAGTCATGCCGAACAGCAATTAAAAAAAATAAAATAAGCCGACTGCCCGAATAAGGAGAACAACATGAGCAGCAGAAAAAAAATTATTGTAAACAAAAATTTTCAATTATCATTTATTATGATGTATTCCATTATGACCCTGATCGCCAGCCTGATAGTATTTGTCTGTCTGGTAATATGGAGTAAAAACACCTACAGCCAGGGTTTTGCCATGCGCGTACCGAATGAAAGCGAAGTTACCGCCTGGGCCAAAGCCAATAATTTAAAAACCGAAGACGTATTTACGGTACTGCTGGATCTACCCAAAAGTTACTCGTTTTTTGAACTTACCTGGAAACCGGTACTGATAATTATTGTTTTTAACATTCTTATTCTCATCGTTTTTACGGCTATTTATTCCAATAAAATAGCCGGCCCGCTTTTCCGGCTGAAGCGTGAACTTGAGCAGAAGGTTGACGGTTCCGATATAAATCCTATTATTTTCCGCAAGGGCGACGCTTTTCATGAAGTTGCTGAGCTGATAAACCAGTGCCTGAAATTAAAACGCTGAATAACACAGATTACCCAAAGAGTTTTTTCCTTTTTGCTGTATAAATTACCGATAATTTTTTTTTTAATTGCGGGCGCCGGCTGTTTTGCAGAAAATTTCAGTAAACAGGCTGTTTATGAAACCGTAAGCAATGTGCTGCCTGATTTTCAAAAAGGCTTTTTTTTAGCCGGGCCTGACCTGTACGGTTTTTCAGCTGCTTCCAATACCAATGATTCATATTTTATTGTTAACGGTACCTGGCATCCTGATGCGGGAATAACCGAAGTCAGGCAGAACCGTTACGGCAGCAGCTGGATTCTGCTGCGGCAGAATGATTCCGGCTACGGCATTTTATCAGATAAAACATCGCGCGGCCCGTTTCCCTTTGAGCCTCATATTTTAGCATCAGAAGAAAAATTTATTTTTTGCGCCAGTTATACGAATTTCTGGAAAATTAATATTGACGGAAACGAATACGGACCCTTTACCGAACTCACCTGGTCTTTAACTCCGGGCCTGCATATTCAAACCAGAAAGCAAAACGGTTTTTATTATGCCTGTGTCGGAACCAGGCTCTTCGGTCCCTATTCCGAAACAGCGCGCATTTTTTTTTCCGGCCGGAATTATATGGTAAGCGGCAGGCTTAACAGTCAGCACTATTTAGCCGTTAACGGACAGGAATTCGGGCCGTACCGGGAGCTGTTTATTGACGAACATCCCTTTTATTCCGATAACTGGGCCTGCCTGATAAAAACCCAGGATAACGAAGCCCTGCAGATTATTTACAACAGCAGTCTGCTTCCCTGTCCCTTTCCCGCACAAAGAGTAATTCCGGGTCCGGCAGGTACTTTTCTGCTGCTCTGGAAAGAAAATGAAAAGTATTATGCTGCAGATCAGAAACAACTCTGGGGAATTTTTGACGATATCAGGCTGAATAAAAATTTCAGCGGTTTTGACGGTTTAGGGGCAAAAAAATCCGGAAACTGGTATATTATCCGCGGGCCGCAGGATCAGGCCGGGCCCTTTGAAGACATTATACCGGCCATTACCGATTACGAAGGAAATTTTTCCGTTTGCCTAAAAAGCAACGGGCAGTGGTATTATCAGGCGCAGAATATTTTCGGGCCGTTTGACAGTGTAGCGGATAAAAGCAGACCGGGATTTTTTCAGGTTGAATTAATTAAAAACAAACAGAAATATCTGGCCTGCGGAAACCATATAAACGGCCCGGTTCAGGGCGAGATTCTTTATCAAAATCGTTATATGCGCAGTACCGGTTTTGTACCTGCAGGTTTTAATAATTTCACTGCGGCTGTTAATGAAAAAAAAAATTATTATCTCATACATAACGGGCGTAAATATGATGCAGCCGGAAAAATACTGTGGTTCTTTCCTGCTGATCAGACATGGATTTACGCCGAGCAGGTGCCGGTTGAAAGGGGAGTTGTTGCCAAGGCCCAGGTAATGCTGGTGCCGCTTGAGGGGAAAAAAATCGGACCCTTTGATTTTAACAATAAACTGGTTGCCTGGCTGCAGGAATCGCAGATAGCCGGCAGTCTGCATTATACATCCGGAAAATTCAATTCCTGGTCGGCCGGAACCTTGCAGGAATCTTACGGCCCTTTCCGTAACAGTATAGATATTAAACTGCATGACAGCCGGCTGGCCGTATTTCCGGTAAAGCATGACGACAACGAGTATATGATGATTAACGGCCGGGAATTCGGTCCCTGCACAGCTGTATCGCCGCCCTTTATCATCAGCGAACCTTCGGGTTTTTTCTGGCTTTCCCTGGAAAACGGCTCGGTTTATAAAAATATATTTTTATGTAATAATT
>DNNS01000375.1 GCA_003497555.1 Spirochaetia bacterium | reverse complement strand
ACCAACGTGAAACATTTTCATGGTTTCGGGGTCCCTCCGGACATGACGACTTCTTTGAAAATTAAAGTTATGCCGATACCAATACCTTTTTTATCGCCGAACCGCAAGCAGACTGACGCACAGCCAGTTTTACCGGTAAAATCATATGCAGAGGCGTTTTTTTTTCAGCAAGACCCGCAATAACATGCAGGGCGGCGGCGCTTCCCATTTCTTCAAGCTGCTGCTGCACGCAGGTAACAGTAATATCTCCGGATTCAAAATACGGGGTGTCGTCAAAACTGATAATGGAAAAATCAGCTGGAATTTTTAATCCTGAAATTTTTGCGGCTTTTAAAAATCCAAAAGCCAGATTGGAATTGGTGATGATCGCAGCTGTCGGCCGGTTATAATCCTTTTTCTGCAGTTTATGAAAAAGAAAAAAACCTTCACCCATTGATGAAGTTTCTGTTCCGATTATATCATCGTCGGAAAATACCGGATTATATTCCTGCATGCATTCCCTGAAAGCCGCTATACGTATGGTTGTACCCGGTTTTTCCGGAAGCGGAGTAATGCAGATAATATTTTTGTGCCCCAGGCCAATAAGATGATTTACCGCCGAGAGCATGCCGGAGCGGTGATCGGAATCAATCCAGCTTACTTTTTTGTTTTTAAAACGGTTACTGATAACCGCATGGGGAACGGCGGTTTCTGCCAGATTTAGCACTGCGGGATCATCAGGCCCGGTCTGAAGCATGATAATTCCGGACGGATTTTTTTTATTCACAAGATCAATAAAATTTTCAGGATCCGCTTCCTGATATGAGAATATTTTCAGATCCATTCCTTCCCGGAAGCAGGCGCCCGAAATGCCGTTCATAAGGCGTGAAAAATATATGCTGGTAAAAATATTTTCAGGATTTTTTAAAGCAATGCCGATAGTTCCGCCCGCAGCTGCACGCTGCGGGCGGTAATTAAATTCCGCAACAATAGCGAGAATACTGCGCCGCGTTTCTGCCCTGACATCTGTTTTACCGTTTAGAACTCTTGAAACCGTGCCTGTGGATACTCCGGCTTTTTCAGCAATGTCACTGATGGAATATTTCATTTTTTTGGCCTTAATCCTTGAAATTCTGTAAAACATGTATTATAATTAACGTAAATATCACGTTAATTTAACGTAATATATTTTAATACAAATATTGCCTTTTGTCAAGCTTTTTCCAAAATAAAAGACAGTAAAACGAGGACCCATGAAACCTTCAAACGCATGCCGCTTATTATCAGACAACTGGAAGATCGTACAATTTGATTTTAACAAGGGTCTGGAAGCCGGGGCTTATAAGAAAAATTTTTATAATGCCGAAAGCCTTAATGCCCGGATACCGCAGACTGTTCCTTCTATATTGTTCGCCAACGGTAAAATAGCAGACCCGTATTTTGCAGATAACGTCCTGACTCTTGACTGGATAGAAAAAAAAGAATGGTGGTTTTATACTGATATTATTATAAACCGGAAACCCGGCAGAAAATACAGTATTTTCTTTGAAGGAATAAATTACCGTGCAGAAATCTGGTTTAACAGCGTACAGATCGGCATTTTAGAAGGAATGTTTAATTCCTCGGAATTTTCCATACCTGAGGAAATAATTGCCAAGGGGCAAAATCGCCTCAGTCTGCGTCTGCGCAGCCAGGAAAACTCCTGGGAAGATCAGCCGGCGCGCGATATTTCCCGGGGTACAATTCGAACCCAGGGCACAGTAGCACAGTTTTCCTATTACTGGAACTGGGCTCCGCATTTAATACCAATCGGCATCTGGCGCCCGGTTTATCTGCGCGAAAAAAGTTACGCCTCTCTCGGCAGTCTTGATGCCAGTACCGGTATTTCCTCAAATCTGAAAACCGGTAATGTAAATATTAAATGCAGCATTATTTATAATACCCACAGTTTTTTCGCCGGTAAAAAAAATAAATCTTCGCGCCGGGTTATACTTTGCGGAGACCTTAAAAATCCGTCCGGCAAAATCGTCTGCTCTAAAGCAGTAAATATCAATATACCGGCTGCCGGCTCCGGAATTAAAAACTGCAGACTGAAGATCTCTGTTAAAAATCCCAAACTCTGGTGGCCGAACGGCTATGGAGATCAGCCGCTTTACAAACTGGAAATAAAGCTTGCTGAGAGCGGAGGAAAACCCATAGAAAGCACCGGGCGCTCTATGGCATTCAGGGAAATAAAACTCATCCGGAACACAGACAGCGCTGCGGTACAGGCTTTAAGCGGGCAGAGCAACCGCATGTGGTCCATAAAAGGCGATCCGTATCCATGGACTCTGGTTGTTAATAAAAAACGAATTTTCGCCAAAGGCGTTAATATTGTGCCTTTTGATTCCATGTATAATTTTACCTCGGAACGTTACCGGCGTATACTGGAACTGGCCCGTGACAGCCATCTGATTGTACTGCGCGTTTGGGGCGGAGGCATTACCGAGAATGACGAATTTTATGATCTATGCGACAAGTACGGCCTGCTGGTCTGGCAGGAATTTT
>DNNS01000178.1 GCA_003497555.1 Spirochaetia bacterium | reverse complement strand
CCGCCCCTGTTTACTAAATTTTAGCGGCTATGACGGTTTCCACTCATCTGTCCGCTAAAATTTAGTACACAAAAGCGGGGGTTCTTGTTTTACTTACCCAAGAAATAAATTCCCACAGGGTAAACGCGCACTTTTAAAAGGTGCTTTTTTAATATAGTAAAAGGCACTTTCTAATTGTAAAAATTCTTACCATTGGTGAATTTAGCATTTAAACACAAAAGTACGAATTTACCCTGCAAATTCCCACCCATTCCCGCCCAAAAAATTGATTAAAAGATTTTTTAATGATAGAATTTTGCATCTTTTAAGCACAAAAGGATAAATTCATGAAAATTTGGTTACAGATTTTTTTTATCATGTTTATTTCAACAGTATTTATCTGGCCGCAAAACGTTAAAATGCGTCTGGCGGTGATGGATTTAACTCCCAAAAGCATTAATAAAGATTTATCAGCCACAGTAAGCGATTTAATCCGTACTGAATGTAAAAAATGAACCTAATTATATTATTATCTACTCATTTATAGTGAATATTATGCTGTTTTCTGCAATTTTTTTTAATAAATATTCAGTAATCATCCGGGCAAAAATCGGAGTTTTTATATTTTTATTTTTTTATACCGGTATACTTCTGTTTTCCGAGCGTCCGCCGCATCCCGAATTTGAATTAGCCGAAATGGCTGTGGCCCAAAACCGCATAGACGAAATCACTATCCCCAAATTGAAAGCAGCAGGCATTTCTCCATCTTATCTCTGTTCCGATGAGGTGTTTTTACGGCGTGTTTATCTTGATTTGACCGGCCTGCTTCCTTTTTCGCAGGAAGTACGTAAATTCAAGGCGGTAAACAGCAGGGAAAAACGACGGCAGATTGTTGAACGATTGTTAAACAGTGAAGCTTTTGCCTTATATCAGACCATGCGCTGGGGGGATATACTCCGGATAAAATCCGAATTTCCCATTAATCTCTGGCCTAATGCAGTGCAGGCCTATCACCGCTGGATTTTAGCAGCGGTCAGAAATAATATGCCATACGATGAATTTGTACGCGCTCTGCTTACAGCCAGCGGTTCAAATTTCAGAGATCCTCCGGTTAATTTTTTCAGAGCTGTACAGAAAAAAGATCCTGTGGTTCTTGCCCAGACTGCAGGCTTGATATTTATGGGAGTAAGACCTGAAACCTGGAAGAAACAGGAAATTGACGGCCTGGCCGGTTTTTTTTCCAAAGTTGCATACAAGGGAACAGCTGAATGGAAAGAAGAAATTGTATATTATAACCCTGATAAACCCTGGGATGGTTCTCCGGTATTTCCCGGCGGAAAACCGGCTGCTTTTATTACGGGAACAGATCCGCGCAGGCAATTTGCCGATTGGCTGATTACTTCCGAAAATCCCTGGTTTTCAAAAGCCATAGTAAACCGCATCTGGTTTTGGCTGATGGGCAGGGGCATTATTCATGAACCTGACGATATAAGGCCTGATAATCCTTCGCAGAATGAAGAACTGCTTTCCTGGCTGACAAGTGAATTAGCTGTCAATAAATATGATTTAAAACATATTTTCCGGATAATAATGAATTCTGCAGTATATCAGCAGTCCAGTATTCCGTTAAATCCTTTACCCGGAGACGAATGCAAATATGCTTTCTATAATATCAGGCGTCTTGGATCCGAAGAATTGATAGATAATATCTGCCGGATTACCGGAACATCAGAATTATATTCCAGTCCCATCCCTGAACCTTTCACTTTCATTCCCCAGGATCAGCGTTCCATATCCATTGCCGACGGCAGCATATCAAGTTCCTTTTTAGAGCTTTTTGGGCGCCCATCACGGGATACCGGCCTCCTGCTGGAACGCAATAATACTTCCAGTGCCGAGCAAAAACTGCATATGCTTAATTCCACCCACGTACAGGAAAAAATTAAAACCGGAGGTAATTTAAAACGTATTTTAACGCAGATAAAAGAACCTGAAAAACAGCTGGAAGAATTATATCTTTCCATTCTTACCCGATATCCGTCTGAAGCAGAAAAAGCTGCTGCTTTTAATTATTTCCAGGGAAAAAAACTGAATGAAAGTCAGGTAGATTTGACCTGGGCTCTGTTCAACACTTCTGAATTTATTAACCGGCATTAATATTTTTTATATTTGCTGTGTCAGTATTAAAAACGCAGCAGGTGTTTACGAGAGAGGCATTATGAAAGATTTATTATCAAAATTAAATGTTTCGCGCCGCCAGGTACTTGGTATGATCAGCGCCGGAACCGCCGGTCTTCTGCTTCCGGGTAAAATACAGGCAGCTGCAGCTCAAACTAAAGCCAAATCCGTTATACAAATCTGGATGTGGGGAGGACCCTGCCATATAGACACGTTTGATCCAAAACCTGATGCCGGATATGATTTTTGCGGACCTCTTAACAAAGCCATTGCTTCCAATGTTGACGGAATACAGCTTGGTGACTCATTACCGCTGCTGGCAAAAATGGCTGATAAATATTCCATTATACGCAGTATGACTCATGGGCAAAACGGACATGAAACCGCCTCTTATATGATGCAGACCGGCCGTATGTCCGGAGGTCTGGTTCATCCCTGTATCGGCGCAGTTGTTTCATATTGCAAGGGATACGCTGCAGGCTACAAGAGCATGATTCCTCCATATATTGTGATCACCCGGCCCCAGGGCCGTTTTTCTGAAGCAGGTTTTTTGGGGATGCGTTATAAGCCTTTTGCTACCGGAGGAAACCCTGCTGACAAGCGTTTTGCAGTAGAAGGTATTGTATCCAAAGATGTAACCCCGGAGCGGCAGATTAACCGCAGATCCCTGCTGGAAAAACTTGATATGCTGGAAAAGGCAGCTCCGCAGGATCAAACGGTTGCGCTTGCAAAAAAACACAAGGAAGAAGCCTGGGAACTTATTTTGGGGTCAGCCGGAAAGGTATTCGATTTAAATGATGAAAAACCCGAACTGCGCGAGGAGTACGGAAACAATCCCTTCGGACAGGCATGCCTGGTAGCGCGGCGCCTGGCAGAATCAGGAGTTCCCTATATAACAATTAATTATGAAGGATGGGACACGCATAAACAGCATTTCATTTTAATGAGAACAAAAATGCCCCAGCTTGATAAAGGTATGTCAACTTTGCTGCGCGATCTTGAAAACCGGGGATTATTAGACAGCACGCTTGTCTGGTGGGGAGGAGAATTCGGCCGCACTCCGCGCGTACAATGGGAAGCTCCCTGGAACGGAGGACGTAATCATTTCGGAAAGGTATTTTCCGTAGTGTTAGCCGGCGGGGGAATCAAGGGAGGACGGGTTGTCGGTTCCACCAATGCTACAGGCGAGGAAGTAAAAGATCGTCCTGTATATCCCTGGGATTTAACCGGAACACTTTATCAGCTGATGGGCATCAGGCCTGATTTTACCGTTAAAGGCCCGCAGGGACAGGATATACGGATTACTCCCGGCCCGGAAGAAAAACTGACAAGCGGCGGTTATCTGAGAGAACTGGTATGATCAGAAAAATAACCGGTACAGGCATAAAAGCATCGGCAGTTTTTATTCTGACAGCGTTTTTTTTAACCGCTCAGGATCGTCCGCATATCGGGTATATTTTCCCGGCCGGCATAAAACGCGGTGAAAAACAAATCGTCTTGCTGGGAGGACAATTCCTTGAAGGCGCCGTGGAAATCCGTGTAACATCAGAAGGCCTGAGCGGGAAAATTCAATCCTTTACAAAAATTTTAGATCAGCAGCAGTTAAGAAATCTGAACAACAGAAAAGAAAATATCGAAGATCGTCTGCAGAAAATCGGCAATGAAGAAGAGAAAAAAAAGCTGGTTAAAGAATTGGAACGCATTCACACTATGCTTTCCTATGAAGAAAAAATGGAAGACGATGATCCGGAAATGATGAGATTCATGAAGCAGATTGAAAGAAAAAAACAGCCCAATGCCCAGCTTACGGATCTGGTCCGTATTGAACTGGAAGCCAAAAAAAACGCAGTTCCCGGCAGAACCGAAATCAGAATAGTTACTCCCAAAGGCGTAACAGATCCCCTGGTGTTTTATATCGGAGATTATCCGGTTATTACGGAAAAAGAGCCCAATGATCAGAAAAAACAGGCGGTGGAAATATCTGCCCTGCCTGCGGTCATGTCC
>DNNS01000253.1 GCA_003497555.1 Spirochaetia bacterium | reverse complement strand
CGAATCCTGTACCACCCTGTATAATTCCGGCGGCAAATGATACGGCAAGTATGGAAATTAATTCATTTACTGGCATAATATTTATTATAATTTATTACGGTTTTAATAACTTTTTAAGTATATAACAAATAACAGGAATTTTCTATATGTTTTTTTGCAATTTTTTGTAAAAAATTATCAAAATATGCTAATAACCAAAAAACAAGAATTCGTATATTTGCCATAATTAAAAAACTGCGATATAATTATTAGCTACGGGAAAGTAAAATTGATGAGAAAAATACTTTGGGCAATTTTCATTTTATTCTCTTTAATCTTTGCGGATATTTCCTGGCAGAATGTAAATTCCTCGGCAGGATTTTCAGGACGCCGCGGGCACAGTATTATTTTTTTCAAAAACGCCTGGTGGATGTTCGGAGGACGGGCAGGAAATTATACCAACGATGTCTGGCGGAGCGTTAACGGTTCAGACTGGACTTATATCAACAATGTAAACACCGGTGTTGACGATTACAGATCGGATTATGCTCCCTTTACCAACAATGTTGTTATAAAAATACACGGCGTGCTCAGAAGCAACGGGCAGTCTACCGACCGGATACTCTATACGGTTGACGGCACCAACTGGTTTGACACCGGCAACAGTTTTTTTCCGGCTCGTCACAGCAGCGCTTGTCTGCAGAATAACGGCCTCTTATGCCTTTTTTCCGGATATTTAACAGCAGTAGGAGGCATATTTTATATTACCAATGAAGTAAATGTTTCCGCAGACTATGAATCATCAAACGGTTCTCTTGTAATAAATGCCTATCCGGGACGATATGAACATACTGCATTATTTTTTAACAGCCGCTACTGGGTAATTGGCGGTCTTGGCAGCAATGATACGCCGCTTAACGACATCTGGTCGTCTGCTGACGGTAAAACCTGGGCACCGGCAACATCCGGCGCATCTTTCTGCCGAAGAAGTTCGCATGCCAGTATTGTTTTTGACAATAAAATGTGGGTTATCGGCGGCCGGGATGAAAGCGGCAATGCTCTTTCCGATTCCTGGTATTCTGCAGACGGCATTAACTGGACGCAAAGCACCGGAAACAATTTCAGCGCACGTTATGATCATGCTGTTTTTATACACGATAATAAAATTTTTATTGCCGGGGGTTATAATAATATTTCTTACCTTAACGATATCTGGTGCTGTACAAACTTTACCCCTGCATCAGTGGTAATAATCCCTGCCTATAATTGTTCATCATCATCGTTCCTGACTGAAGCCGGCGAATGGCAGTTAGCAGGGATTTCACTTAATCCGGCTGTCAGTAATATTAATGAAGTTTTCCCGTCATCATTATTCGGCGCCTTTTATTCCCACGGCTGGAACGCCGAAACGCAGAAATATGAAAACGCCGTTTATCTTGGCGCAGGCCAGGGGTTATGGATTTATACCGGTAAAAGCGCTGCCTGGCCGGTTAAAGGTACTGCCCTGAACCAATCATCCGTCTGGACCAGGACTCTCTACCCGGGCTGGAATCTTGCTGCCAATCCGTTTAACTTTACCTGTTATGAACTGCAAATAAAAGAAAAATCAGGACGCAAACTGACCTGGGCTGAAGCCGTAGAAAAAAGGTATGTTGAAAGCCGCATTTTCAAATGGAATAAAACCGGTCACGCCTATACAACAACCGGTATTTTTCCCGCCTGGGAAGGTTTCTGGATCTGGGCAGAGAACGAATGCTCTTTACTGATTGACGGCAATGCGCAGACCAACAATCTTTCCGGGCAGACCTCAGAACCGGCGTCAGGTATTGAATGGCAGGCGTTTTTTTCTTTTTCCGCCGGAGATGCCGGTGATTTTTGCAATGCCGCCGGTGTGCATTCCGCAGGCTCGGACGGAGCCGATGTTTTTGATTCCCGCAAGGTGCCGGGCAGCCCTGAAAAGAATGCGCGTATAATTATTGGCGATAATTACAGTTTTGATTACAGGGCGCCGGTAGTTAATATTAAAATCTGGAATATCAGGCTGCAAAGCGACATTAAAAATACCGAAGGAATTTTTTCCTGGAATATGAGCCAGGCGGAAAATGCAGGTTTATTTTGTTCCCTCAGCGAAAAGAATACCGGCAGGGAGATTGCAGCCGGCGGTACAGGTGAAGTTAAAATTACAGGCAGTGCACAGGGGATCAACAAAGAATACCTGTTTAAAGCAGCGCTTTCTGATTACAGAAACCTGCTGTATAACCGGGTGCACCTGGCAGGCGCTAATGCCGATTATTTTTTCCGGCCGGGAAACAAGGCGGTACTGCAGTTTATTTTCAGCGAAGCCGGTACCTACGAGGCGGCTGTTTTCAGCCTGAACAGTTCTTTATTATGGAAATTTCCCGATGGCTGCGCAGCAGGCGGAGATCTGATTAATCTTGATATTCCGGCCGGCGCCCTGCCTGCAGGAGTCAATCTGGCAGTAATAAAATTCAGGAGCGCAGGACATGTGAACCAAATTCTGCGCAAGCCTTTTATTGTGATAAAATAAAACAATGTATTTATACGATTTTTTTTCTTGCACAATCAACAGATTAACCGGCAGGATGCCGTTTCTGAAAACACTGTTTCAGGTATCCGGTATTTTTTTTATAATCCCGTTATTTATCTGCGCCCAAAAAGCGGGTGGAAATGCAGCCGGGGCAGAGCGCGGCAAGCTCAGGCCTCCGGTTTTACACGCAACCGTAAACCGCGTTTCGGGAAACGGTTTTATACGCAGAGCTGATAATACGAAAATAAAAATTACGGCCGGTATACCGGTTTATAAAAACGATTTTATTCAAACCTATAAAAACAGCAGGGTAAGTATTGATTTACCCGGTGATATCAGTTTTGAAATGATCGGTGAAAGCGCTGTTACCGCATCAAAAATTTTCAATGATCAAGAGACCGCTACCGGTATAAAAATGCCCTATGGCGAAATACTGGTTAAGGTAAAAAAACTGCAGAATACGCGCCTCGAAATTGAAACTCCGGTAATTCTGGTAGGCGTGCGGGGAACCTATTTTGGCGTACGCTCTGATGACCTGAAAGCTTCGGTGCGGGTATTTGAAGGAGCTGTTACCGTACATGATTCTGAAAAACGTTCGGCAGCGGTTCTTGTTCCGGCCGGCTACTCCTGCGAAGCCAAAAAAGGAAGAGGCATCGGCGTACTGATACCGATAACCGGAGCGCCCGGCTCTGAGAGCTCAGACCTTATTCCCC
>DNNS01000447.1 GCA_003497555.1 Spirochaetia bacterium | reverse complement strand
TTTCATTACCGGGGAAATTGCTGCTTCGGCCGGAATTCCCCCCCAGGAAACCTGCTTTTCTATTATCAGTTTCGACATATTTGCCGCTCTTTTAAAGACATTTTTACTAAAAAGCTGCAGATGCTGGGGAATGGCGGAACGCCACTTTTTTTTATATAACCGGAACTGCAGACTGTCAAGACAGGGCGTGGTTACGGCCGCATACCCTCCTGGCAGCAGGGCTGTATAAATTTTTTCAAGAAAACCGGCCGGATTTTTAACATGCTCGATTACATGCGAGGAATGGATAAAATTAAAGTGCGCGGGTTTGGGAGTATATATATCAATATCTGCGCATTCAACAGCCAGCCCATAACGTGTACGCGCGTGCTCAGCACTTGGTTTACATAACTCGATTCCGCTTGCTTCCCAGCCTTGTTCCTGAAAATACCGCAGCAGTCTTCCGGTAGCGCAGCCGATGTCAAGAATTTTACCCGGCTGCGCGAATAGAGAAGAAAATCCGATATCTTTAAGGCCCAGGATCATAAGATTGAAAAAATTTTCTTCATTGACAAGCTCATATTTATAATAATCTTCGCGGTAAATACCGGCAACCGCTTCGGACCGGGGATATGGATCCTGCATGACCAGGCCGCATTCCCGGCAGCGCATGTAACGGAAGGCGGTACAGTCCAAAAAAAGCGAGGCATGGGTGTTCCGGCAGATAAGGCATTTGAAATTCATAAATAAACTATTTGATTTTTTTCTGCTGTTATTATATCATATTTTTAAGGAAGTAGAAATATGGAAATCAAACGCGCCGAATCCCTGCTTGATCTGTTTCAGGTTTTTTTTTATGCCTTGCGCCGCAGGATCTTTTTAAGAACTTTTTCACTTCTGCTTGCAGCCGCTGCCGTTAACTTTATCATTCTTTATATGGGCATTATGTCCCAGACCGGATCTTTTAATCAGATATCAAAATTTATCTGCCTGATTTTTGATTTATATTTTTTTATTTTTTTGTCATATATCATGGCCCTGCAGATGAATAATCATACTGTTAGCGGGTCATTCTCCGGCATTACTGAAATCACAGCCGGCCTGTCGGAAAATTACGGACGATTGCTGCTTTTTATGCCGATTCTCGTTTTACTCGGAGGTATCGGGATTTTCCTGGTGATCCTGCTTTCCCAGCTGCAGAATGTTCCCTATGCCGGAACTTTTGTATATGCTGTTTTATTCTTTCCTCTTTTTTTATCGGTTTTAATAATAATTATTGCCGGTCTCGGTACCCTTTTCAGCCTGCAGTACAGTCCCTTTAAAATTGCCGATCAAGACGATCCTGCCGGTTCACTGATTGAAATTCTGCGCGATCTGTTTTTTTCCCTATATCATTTCTGGCCGCAAATTTTATTTTCCAATCTAATCTCCATGGCGCTGAATCTGTTTTTAAGCCTGATTATTGCCGCCCTGGCGATTTTGGCGCTGGCAGTTATTTTTTCCATCGGTATTTATTTTTCCGATCTTCATTTTCTGGTATTGGTTAAATCACTGCCGTTTAATACCGAATTAATAATCAGATTATTTGAAAACTCCTTTCCGGTGCTCCAGTATTATCATAAAATTACGGTAATTCCCGATTATTACCGCATTTCTTCAGTCTTGCTCTCAGCTTCCCTGGCTGTTACAGGTATATTCATCTCCGTCTTTCCGGTAAATTATCTCATTATTTCATTTTATTCCCAATACAATATAATTAAACGTAATATCAGAAATATGGCGATCTGAAATTTGAAAAAAAAAAATTTTTATAATAGAATGACAGGCGTTGCACCGGGGGGCTGATGACAGATATTAATACTCAGGCCGAAAACAACGCTAAAAACAACGATTTTGATAATACATATTTATACATCAAGGGCATTATCGATTCAGGGGGCAGCAATAATTACGGATTATTCATCATTAAAATCAATAAAAAAACCGCAGAACTTGACAGCGCCAATTCCATAATTTCAAGATTTGCCCAGTTTATTGAAGGCTATAACTGCACTGATCCATGGCACAAATTCGAAGATACCATAATCAATAAGCGTTTTAAGGGCGACTACCAGATAAATATTACCAACGATATTAATTCCGCTTTTATTAAAGAAGTCAATAAAAGCATCATAGCCAGTGCGCTAAGTGAAGCCGATTCCGGAGATTCCAAAATAATTTTTGAATATCTGCATCCCCTGCTGTCCAGGCTTCTTCTTGATAAGGCTTTTAAACTGGCTGTCCGCTATGAAGAAATCAATGAAGCTGAAATTCTACTGCATTACAAAGAAAAAAAACAGCAGGAAGCACAGCAGAAAAAACCGTCCGGTTCTGCAGCCGGTGAAGACATTTTCAGTATTCAAAACGGCGTATTAACCGGCGTTAATCTGGTGCTTGCTCCGGTAAGCGGGGTGCCGATCTTCTCTCTTAAAGCCGGAGACGAAATTATGGTGCGGGTGGATGAATCCACCGAAAAGGGCAAGCAGCTTTCTCACCTGTACGGTAAACACGACAGCGAGGGCCGCGCCCGTCCGATTAAAGCGCGTATTGAAAAAATTATCCAAAGCGGAAAAAGCGAATGGAAAATCCTCACTCTGCTGCATGACGGGGTTTACGGCAAGACTATTGAATCCGAACAGGTCAAGGTAAAAAAACCGGAATCCGCAGTAACCTCTCCTGCAGTTCAGACGCAGGCCGGCTCCAAAAATCCTGCGGTTTTTATAGCCGCTGCCCTGATCTTCGCCGTAGTGGCCGGAGTTCTTTTTTACTATCTGTTATCATAAAATTTTATTCATGAAAATTGAAATTATCGGTTATAAAGATGCGCTGCAGAGCAGTCTTTATAAAGCAGTAAAAAAGGCAATTATTAAAAAGCGCATTATTGCCGGAATCGAAATTATTCCTGAAAGTAAAAAACCGGCCAATTATTATCATTCCGCCACGCCTGCTCTTTATATCAACGGTACCCTGATCTGCTCCGGCATGGTGCCGCAGGCAGCGGTCCTGGAAGACGCCCTGTAATTTCACATGAAACAAATTCTTTTGGTTGACGCTTACGGCCTGTTTTACAAGGCTTTTTATGCCTTTCAGAATAATCCGCTAATTAATTCCCGGGGTGAAGAAACATCGGTCATTTTCGGATTTTTAAATTCCATTACCTCGCTGTTCGCGCGCAGTAAATTCGACTACAGTATATGCGTTCTTGATTCCGGGAAAAAAACTTTTCGTCATGAAATATATGAAAAATACAAAGCTAACCGGCCACCCATGCCAGACAGCCTGAAAAATCAGATAAAGGCGGTAATCGGTATTCTGCCGGCGCTCCGCATCCCGGTACTGCAATGCGAAGGTTATGAAGCTGATGATTTAATAGGCACCATAGCCGGGCAATACGGTTCAGACTATAAAATCGAAATTATTTCCACAGATAAAGACATTCTGCAGCTGGTCTCGGAAAATATTTCCGTTATTCAGTTTAAAAAAAACGACATTATTACGGTTACGCCTGCTTCCTTTACTGCCGAACGCGGTTTTCGCCCGGAACAGATGAGCGACTACCTGGCTTTAACCGGCGACGCCTCTGACAATATTCCGGGAGTAAAAGGCATTGGAGAAAAAACCGCTGCCCGGCTGCTGCAGGAATACGGTACCATAGAAAACATTTACCATAATCTCGATAAAATAGAAAAAAAAAGTCTGGCGCAAAAACTGAGTGACGGCAGGGATAACGCCCTGCTTTCGCAGAAACTGGCGCTGATTAACCGCCAGGTACCGGGTAATTACGATCTTGAAGAAATCTGTAATGTTGCCGGTAATTGCGAGGCTGCTGCCGATTTTTTCCGGCATTATGAACTTAAAAGTCTGGCTGCAAAATTCCATTTAACTGCAAATATTTCTTCCCCGGCGGAATTTCATAAAACCCGGGACTGGGAAAGGCATATTTCAGAATCATCCGGCCTTGAACAGATAATTCAGAAAGCGCTGCAGTTTAAAATTATCGCTTTTGATATAGAAACCACTTCGCTTTCGCCCCTGGATGCCGATCTGGCAGCCGTGGCTTTTGCTTTTCCGGATTATTCTTCATATTTTCTGCGCATCACAGGTGAAGATTATAATCATTTTAACGCTGCCCGAGAAGCACTCTGTACATTGCTGCAGAATCCTGAAATAAAAAAAATCGGGCATAATTTAAAATTTGAATATTCAGTACTGAAATCTCTCGGCATTAATCTTGAAGGGATTTTTTTCGACACCATGCTGGCTGCCTATGCACTGGCTCCCGAACGCTCGCATTTTAATCTTGATTCGCTGGCTGCAGAATATTTCGGACTGCATAAAAGAGAATTTACCGATTTACTCAAGGGACGGGAGAGCATTTCCCAGGTGCCGGACCAGGAGCTTTCCGAATATACCCTGACAGATGCGGAATTCGCTTTTTCCCTTTATGAACTTTTTAAACCGCAGCTTGAGGCTCTGGGCGCGCTGAAAAAACTGTATTATGAAATTGAGATTCCGCTTATTAATGTACTGGGAGACATGGAACTTCACGGCGTGAAAGTCAATACCGCCTACCTGCAGCAGCTGGCTGAAATTTACGAACAAAAACTCTCCGGTCTCAGAAAAGATATTTACCGGCAGGCCGGCAAGACCTTTAATATCAATTCCACCAAAGAACTGCAGGTTATTTTATACGATGAAATAAAAATGCCGCGTCTGAAAAAAATAAAAACCGGTTATTCCACAGATTACGACACATTATGCAAATTAGCGGTAAAATTTCCCATGGCGTCTGATCTGGTTTCCTACCGTACCTATACAAAACTGAAAAACACCTGGGTGGATGCGCTGCCGGAGCTGATTAATAAAAAAACCGGAAGAATTCACACTTCTTATAATCAGGCGGTTACCGCTACCGGACGGCTTTCTTCCTCAGCGCCCAATCTGCAGAATATACCGGTAAAAAATGCCGGGCACGAAATACGCGGAGCTTTTACAGCGCCGGATGGAATGCTGCTTTTGTCATGCGATTACTCCCAGATTGAACTGCGTATTTTAGCAGCCATGAGCAATGATCTGGTTTTATGCGAAGCCTTTAAAAGCGGAGCGGACATTCACCGGCGTACCGCTGCGGCGCTGTTTGACACGGCCGAAGAGCTGGTTACGGAAGAAATGAGGCGCAGCGCCAAAATAATAAATTTTTCAGTAATCTACGGAGCAGGACCCTATGCCGTTTCCGAGCAGCTGGGAATAAAACAGGAAGACGCCAGACAGTTCATCAGCAGGTATTTTGCATCATATCCGGGTATAAAAACTTTCATGGAAGCATCCCTGGAACAGGCTGCCAAAGACAGATTGGTAAGCACCTGGTTCGGAAGAATCCGGCATCTTAACAATCTTTCTTCGGGTTCCCAGCAGGTAAGAAAACAGGAAGAGCGCATGGCCTTTAATACCATAATCCAGGGAACAGCAGCAGATATTATGAAAATAGCCATGAACCGGATTGCAGAAAAAATCCGCAGCAGGCAGCTTGATGCTGTCATGGTAATGCAGGTTCATGATGAACTGGTTTTTTATGTTAAGAGCGGAATAATAAAAGAACAAGCTGCGCTGATAGCTGAAATAATGGAAAAAGCTTCTCCTTTTGCTTTGCCCTTTCCGGTTGATATTTATATCGGCGAAACCTGGAAATAAATTCGGGTAATCAGGTTGTCATTGTTTCCAATCGGCAGCCTGAGTTTCAATAATGAAAAAACGTACGCCGGCAAACCGGTTGCAGCCGTAGACATCATAATAATGTTGCTGTTTACGGTTTTCACCATCCCTGATTAATAAGCCATTTAACGCATAATTCCGGCCAGACAGCGCAGGCGGTTCCTTCTGCCAGACCAAGCCCGTGCTTTCCTGATGCAAAAACATGAAGCTCCACAGGAACTCCATTTTCCACACAGGCACTTGCATAAGAGATGGAATTCATTACCGGTACACCCGGGTCATCGGCCGTATGCCATAAAAAGACAGGAGGAGTATTTTTTTTTACCTGTGTATGGCTGGATAAAATCCCGGGCAGATTTCCTTCCGGATTTTCTCCCAGCAGATTACGGCAGGAACCAATATGGCCGAACCCGTCAAGCAGGGAAATTACCGGGTAACACAGAATCAGGGCATCGGGACGGCAGGATACAAAATCTATTTCATCAGCCGGTTCCGTAATGTCAAATTCCTTGCGATCAAAATGGCAGCCAAGGGAGGAAACCAGATGCCCGCCTGCAGAAAAACCCAAAACAGCTATTTTTTGAGGATTGAGGTTATATTCTGCGGCATTATACCTTACAGTACGAATTGCCCGTTTGGCGTCAATAATCGGCGCCGGGTGCCGGTCAGGCGCTACACGGTAATTACATACAAAAGCGTGTAATCCCCTGCTGTTAAAAAACCGGGCAACAGGTTCGCCTTCATGCGGAGCCAGTTTAGCATAACCGCCGCCCGGAAAAATAATAACCGCTCCCCTGCCGGTTTCCGGTTTTATCGTGTAGTTATCAATTTTTACAGTCATATCTGTCCTGTCGCATTATTTTTTTTTACACACTTTTCAAGCCATTCGATCCACTCGTCCAGATTTATATTTCCTGCTGCGGAAACCTGAAAAACCGGAAGATCGGATTTAATATTTTTAATATCCGCAAGAAATTTTGCTACATCAAATTTGACGTAAGGCGCAAGGTCGATTTTATTCAGCAGGCAGACGGATGCTGCCCGGAACAGCCCCGGATACTTGGCAGGCTTGTCATCCCCCTCCGGAACGCTTGCTACTGCGCATTTGGCGTGTTCGCCCAAATCAAATTCCGCCGGACAGACAAGATTTCCCACATTTTCAATAAAAATAAAATCGGTTTCAGGCAGATTAAATCCGGCCAGGGCTTCGGCTACGGAAACTGCCTCGAGGTGGCAGGCTCCGTCGGTATTAATAAGGGCAACCGGGATATTATATTTCTGCAGACGCCGGGCATCGCGATCCGTAGCTATATCCCCTTCAATTACTGCGCAGGAATATTTTCCGGCAAGCTGCCCGAGAGTTTTTTCCAGCATAGAAGTTTTGCCTGCTCCGGGCGAACCGATAAGATTAATCATAAAAACCTTATGCGTATCAAGCAGTCTGCGGTTCTCAGCAGCTTTTTTTTCATTGGAACCGAGAATTTTTTTTATGATTTTAATCTCCATGGCTGTTTTCTCCCCTGATGGTATGTAAAATAAGTTCGTTTCCCTGAATGACTTCCACTTCACCCGAGCTGCAAAAACCGCATACAAAGCATATATCTTCCACTCCGCTCTCTTTCCGGCAGTTAAGGCAGCGTATCCGGGCCGGAAGAACCGTCAGCTCAAGGGTGGAATTTTCAGCTATTGTGCTCTGTGTTATTTCCTGCCAGGCTGCGAGCAGCGCTGCTTTATGAATTTGGCGCAAGGCTCCGGCATGTATAATGACCGATTCGACTTTTACAAGATTATGGGCATGAGCAGTTTCTTCCATAATTTTAAAAAGTTCGGTAATTATGGAAAACTCGTGCATTCAGCAAATTCTCGGCAGCTGATCTGCAGCCGGCATTTCGAGCAGGCGGCGCCCCCCCACACAGGTATTGAGCAGAACTTCGCCCGGATGTTTTTCAGTAATTTCTCCGATTATAGCGCAGTTTTTACCGTAAATATTTTTACTAAGTACGGAAAGTACTGAAGCCGCTGAGGCAGCGGAAGCGATGATGACCATTTTTCCCTCGTTAGCCATGCATAGCGGATCAAACCCGAGCATTTCGGCAAGGGCAGCGGTTTCGCGGTGCAGGGGAATAAGCTCTTCGCTGATTTCCAGGCCGCATTTTCCTCCCATGGCGATTTCGCAAAGAACGGCTGTTAGACCGCCGCGTGTAGGATCGCGCATAAAGCGGATATCACCGCAAGAAAGAGCATCACGGCACAAAGCAGCGAGCGGTGCGCAATCGGAAGCCAGCGAACTTTTTATCTGCATGGATGAGCGCGCCAGCATTATTGCCATGCCGTGATCTCCGGCTGTGCCTGATAAAATAATTTTATCGCCGGCTTTTATATTATTCATATACATGGGTTTATAAATTTTTTCAAAACAGCCGATACCGGAAGTATTGATGAATATTCCGTCTGCCTTGCCTTTTTCCACTACCTTGGTATCTCCGGCTGCAATTGCAACACCTGCCTGCAGGCAGGTTTCTGCCATGGAACAGACGATTTTTTCCAGTTCATTAACAGCAAAACCTTCTTCTATTATGAAGCCTGCACTCAGGAATAATGGTCTTGAGCCGGCAGCTGATAAATCATTTACAGTACCGCAGACAGCAAGTTTGCCGATGTTGCCGCCTGGAAAAAAAAGCGGATGCACCACAAAGGAATCGGTAGTAAAAGCCAGCTTTTGACCGGAAGGAATATCGATATAGCCTGCATCGCCTGCTTCAGCAAGCTCGGGCCAGATAAAATGTTTTCTGAATACACTGCTTATTAATTCATGAGTAAGTCGGCCGCCGCTTCCATGGCCTAGTAGTATTTGTTCCATCAGACTGATTATAACATGAGTCAGGAAGTTTTTGCTTGCATGAAATTTTCTTACAATGTCCCAGTTTTTTGTTTTAGGATTATTACTACGATAAAGGCGTAAAAATAGTGCCGTTTTTTGAATAAATCAGCCAATTTCCACATGAAATTACCCTTTTGAAAAACTGGGAATTTATGAGGTATAATAGAAATTGAGTTTTTGAAGCGCATGATGGTATAATCCAATCAATTAAAAAATTCTTATTTATTTGTATGCCTGGCTGAAGGAACGAAAATATGAGCAGATGTGAAATTCGCGGTGCAATATACATACCAAGCCGCGCTTATAATGCACCGCAGATGTGGAAAAATTATTCCGCTTCCGAGACCGCGCGCGACATCGGGTACGCGAAATCGGTAAACCTTAACGCGTTCCGGGTATGGTTGAGCTGGGAATACTGGCTAAGGCATCCCGATCATTTCACAGATTCGTTCGAGGATTTTCTGGACCAGTGCAGCTCTGCCGGTATCGGCGTCATGCCGTCACTATTTGAAAACTGCGGAGTGCCGCCAACAGAAGAAAATATATGGAGCACGGATCCGACCAGGGCTTTTGCCATTAATTCTCCTCATAAAAAAGAAATCATCGCTGATCAGACACGGTGGAAAGAACCGGCTGAATTTATTAAATGGTTCATGAGGCATTACCGAAATGACCGTCGTCTGCTCGCAATAGAAACCCACAATGAGCCGTGTCGGCCGAACAACACCATGGAATTCGCCCGGGCCATGTTCCGTGTCGCCGCTGATAACCGCGGCAAGCGCCCACTCACCATCGGCTCCTGCGACCTGATCGACAATATGTACTTTATCGAATACGGACTTGATGTACTGCAGTTCCACCATAATTTTCCAAAAGACCACGCTGATCTGATGAAAAGCCCAAAGGGAATCGAGATCGCGTTACAATCTTCGCGCATTCTCGAAAAGCCGGTCTGGATTACCGAGTTGCAGCGCCTGCGGCCGACTGATCCAGGCTGGGGAAATATCGAGCTGCCCCAGACTGAACTTGAACCTGATCTTGCCTCTGTAATGCCGATTGTACATGAAACTGGTATCGGATTCTTCTTCTGGTCTCTTATGCTGAAGCCTGCATATCTCCCCAACCAGCGCGGCAAGGGGACTATTAACGGCTTGTTCCAGGAAAACGGTAGCGTATGGAGTATCGCGGATGCGCGTTCGGTGGCTGATGATCAGACATTGTTGTTCTACGAAAATCGTACCTGGCCAGTAACAGCTCCGGCAAAGTTGTGGAGGAATATTACTTCCGAGGGAAGTATCGGCGGGTGAATCAAATTCTTAATTTTTATTTATAGCCGAGTCTCGTCACTATTTGAGCTTTCTCTATGACTAAAACTTTTGCAGGGTTTGCAATAAACGAATGTTCTCATCGATTTTCCGTCTAAAACCGCTGTCCCGCCAGTTACCGCCTTCTCATAGCATTTGCCGATAAAACACTTCCAATAAAATTTCCGGAGGTGTTAAATCACCTCGGAAATTCTTTTTCCATTTGTACCGGCATATCCTCTAAAAAAATTCTGATATGTTTTATTCATTGTTGTTTTTTCCGGTTATTTCTGAAACTACGTATTGTACAGTGTAAATTTATTTTTTTTGGGTATACCGGTAAAGCCTGAAAGAATTCATATCATTAATTTCGATATTAATATTTTTTTGCCGAAAAAAATCAGCACAAAAGCCACAACTGTTTTCAGTAAGAGACTCAAAATTATATATTGTTTTTTCCAGGTGAAAAAGAGTAAAATCGGCAGTTTTGCTTTTGGCGGTTTCCCGGTAAAAAATACAAAACCCGCTGCCGGTATTGAAATTATGTGCCTGAAATCCTGTCCATGATTTGCCGGAAGGTTCCTGCCCGATGGGGATAATAACAGATCGATACAGTTCAGAACATATTTTCTTCCTAAGCATCATTATTTTTTTTACGGCAAGACGTCCTCCGGCGGTAAAGAACGACGGGTAAGCCCAGCAGAGTGGAGAAGCAAATAAAACCTGACTGCAGACATATTCCTGCGAATATTTTTCCGGGTAACTGCTTCCGGAATAATTTTCTTTTAATCTGCGTGCCGCTTCTACATCCATAAATTCAACCTGCAGCCGCTGTGCCGGAATATAACGCGCGAGGCGCCATAAATTTCGCAGGGTTTTCCACGGTTCAAAACGGCGCAGCCCCTTTACCTGCTGATAGCGGTTTTCCAGAAATACATTGCCGTATTCCTGAAAAAAAAGATAGCCCGGACGCATACCGCTGGTGGTATCGAGATTAAAATAAATTTTACCCCCGGAGCGTTCCCGCAGCGTACCAAGCAGTTTTCCCAGATTTTCTTCGGCTTCACGGCAAGGATTAATTACTCCGTCAATTTTAAAAGTTTTTATTCCGTATTTTTTATAAAAAATACGAAGCAAATCAGCTTGATCCTGCCAGTCACGGTACAGTCGGTTCATGGATGGAGCAAACCAAAGACAAAGCTCCACCTTAAGCCTGCGGCAGTGCCCGGCAAGTTTTGTAAAACCGCGGGGAAAAAGATCCTTTCTGACAGACCAGGAGGCATTATCCAGAATCCTGTTATTACCGGTAAGTTCTTCAAGGCTGCGGTTTTCCTGCCAGCCGTCGTCTACCTGGTACATATCAAGCGACATTTCCCGGCAGGCGTTTATTTCTTTTATAATAAATTTTTCAGATATATTTTTCCGCCAGATTGCGCCCCCGCCGCCCCATGGGTTTGCCATGCTTTTAAAATTTTCTTCACTGTCTTTAAAACGCATACAAAAATATTTTTTAAACTCCGCCTCGCCGTTCTCATCTGCTCCATGAAAAATGCCGATTACGTTTCCATATGTTTTCATTTCGCAGTCTTTGAATTCATAAGGCAATATTCCCCATCCAAGACTTTTCACTGCTCCGCCGCTTACCATAAAATCACATTCTCCTTCCTGGCGTTTTTCTCCGCAGGATGGAGCTTCCTGAGTCATAAATAGTCCGTTCCGGCTCCCATCTGTCAAAAAAATCATGTTTCCCTGCAAAAACAGGTTTTTACCGGCTGCTGTCTTGAAAGCTTGAACTTTAACCATATCGTTTGTCTGATCAGTACGCCCGAAAAAAGAAACTGCTTTTACCTGTTTTGAATTTTTATCCAGCCCGATACTGTCAATTACATTATGTAAAGTTTTTTTTACTATCGCATGAGAACATTCAATAAGCTGAAAAAACAATGGTACGGCAGGCGTATGTATTACAGTGCCGGTATGAATTGCAGCGCACTCCGGGAAAATCGTATAAACGCGTTTTATCAGCATTTTTCGAACAGGATCATAAAGAGACACCAAGAGAGACAGGCTTTCATGCTGAAATACATTTTCGATAATTTTTACTTCAGCGCCGCAAACAGTTAATTCCGCAGGCAAGCCGTCTGCTCTGCAGGTTAAACCGCTATAATAAAAATCATGTTCTTTACCTGAAGTTTTTACCCATTCTTTTTCATTTTTTTTATCATAAAGTGAAGATGTAAAAAATATTCCTTTCCTGCATTGCATTACACGCCTGATTCTGCTGTTTTCTACAGTAAAAATATTATTTTTAACTTTCGCGCGGCAATCCCTGAATTCTTTTTCAAACATGCTGATTTTTTTTCTCATTTAGGCTTCGCTTTAATGGAGTAAATTCTATAATAATTTTCAAACTTCAGTATATTATAAACTAAAATGTAAAAAAAATAACTAATCAACAAGCCTCACAAATTCCCATTTTTTCAAAGGGATAATTTCATGTGTAAATTGACTAATTTATTCATATCCACTCAGATTGTAAAATTAAATGAAAAAAGAAAAAATTTAACCACCCGAACATCCTGTTCTGAAGAGCACGAAGTTCACGAAGNNCACCGTGGCATGACGACTCCCTGAAAAATACCATCGTCTAACGGTAAATTCGCTTAGAAATTATACAAATACAGAGCAAACAATTAGTACAAAAGCTTAAATAATCTATTTCACCATAATAACAACATACTTGTATATTTTGCCGCCGGACTTCATAATCAGCACATGCGTACCTACTCCGGCCGGCCGGCCGTTTTTACAGATCATATCCCATCTGATTATTCCAAACCGGTCTGCTTTTGGCATATTAGCCGCTAATCTTCCGTCAATTGTATATATTGCCGCTTCAGTGCCTTCTGGTACATTTGTTATTACATATTTTGCATTTTCCGTTACCCTGGTTATACGGCCGGCTGAAACACACGAAAAATCCTGCGGCGGTTTCTCTGCCAATATCTTTACCGGAGCCGATAGCAAAGATGAACCCTTTAAACTTTCAGGCGCAAGCATGCCGGCAGAAATTGAAGAAACATCCTTTACGGTAAAAGCCTGCAGCCAGTACCAGTATAATGTTCCGGGCATTACGCTTTCATCATTATAATTTGTCACATTGGCAAGCACAATTCCTATTTTTTCTGCGCTGCTGCTGTTTTCTTCCGCACCGCGGTAAATAAAATATCCGTCTTCTTTTGCCGTATCGTTCCAGGTCAAGGCTATTTTTGTTGTGCTCACACTTCTGCCGCTTAATCCCGAAGGAGCGGCCAGGCGGAGTTCTGCTGTTATTCCCGCAGTAGAAACAGTTTCTGAGTTGTTATTATCCTTTACCGTATAGGTTACCTGATACGTGCCTGCGTCAAAAATATTGGTGAAAGCCCGGCAATTTTCTGCCATAACCGTACCGTTTACTTTCCAGACACGAGAAATTATTATGCCGTCACTATCACTGTCAGCTGCGCTGAAAGTAACTGCAAGCGGCGCGTAACCGCCAGTTATAGATGCTGTAACCTCTGCTATGGGCGCCTGATTGCTTGCAGCACCCGGCGCCGCAGCAGCAATCTGTGCGAGCTGGTTTACAGAAACTGTTTTATCATATAAACGCCAGTCATCAAGCAGCCCGGTAAAATAATCTGACAGTGTATCAGCGCGCGCCCCAAGGCGTAATTTAATTGTATTGTTATAGGCTATCTGCGTTATGTCGGCTGTATTAGATATTGCCAATATGCCGTTAGTATAAATTGATATATACTCGGCAGGCCTGAATACTCCGGCAACATGCACCCAATTGTCATTATATGCGCTGAAAAAATTACTTAGCGTTATCATGTTCGATGCGCCGCTTCCGGAATATACGGCAAAAGAAATATTATCATTGCTTTCGTTAAGGTTACCTAAATACCAGCCGCGCTGTAAAGCAGCTGTATCATTGGAATAAAATGCTGAACCTATAATTCTGCCCTGGCTGCTGCTTGCCTGTGAGGGTTTAATCCATCCGCAAAAAGCTAGGTTGCTGCTTATGCCGGTATTGGTGGTAAGCTCAACCATGCTGTTTGATCCGTTAAAACTTAAAGCGCTGTTAACACGGCCGGTAGTAAATACGGCATTGGTTATACTGCCATGAAAATTGGACATACTGTCATAGGCTGTACTTCCGCTTCCTTCATCAAATGCCCAGTGTGCAGCCGGAACCGGATATACCGTGATATTTACAATACTGTCTGCAGAAACCGCTCCGTCATTATCATAAGCGCGGGCAATCAGCTGTACATTACCGGCCGGAGCTGCAGCAATAACTGCAGAGTACGGCGATGCTGTATCACTGCTGATTAATACCTCGCTTTCTGCTCCAACCTTGTACCAGAAACTTACATTGGTTACGGTGTTGTCATCTGTAGCCGCAGCATTAATGGTTATGGAGCCGAGTTCATTAAAAACAGCATTTTCCAGGGGCGAAGAAATTGCAACTTGCGGAGATGCATTGGTAACAGGCATGGAATATACTACATAATTGGTACCGCTGTTGTTACCGTATTGATCAAGGGCAAAATATGCCAGAATGTTGGATTTACTGCTGCCCCCCAAGGTAATCGGTACCCAAGCCGGTATAAAACCTCCGAACTGAGTCCAGGAGCTGAATCCGGCGCCGCCATTGGTTGCCCAGTAACCGTAATTAACCCAGCTTACCAGGCTTACAGTAAATGACTCATTGGTAACATAATTGGTAGCCGGCCCGCTTGATATATAAATATTTGGCGTTTCCTTATTAAAATTATACATAACAAATTTAATGGGAGTATAACTGTCGTCGTTTGATCCGTAATACGTTACAATAATATTACCGGTTTCATCTTTGTCAAGTAAAAGATCAATACCGTTAGTGTCAAATTGATGATAAGGGCCGGCGCCAAAACCATTGGTACAAAAATATCCATAATTTTTATCAACAGACAAATGCACTGTTAGCGCCTGATTGGTATAATAATTAACTGAAGGGGAAATGGTTACCTTGGGACCTTCTGTCCATACATAATTATTGGAATTGGTAGAGGTACAATTACCATAAACATCCTGCGCATAAGTAAGCAGAAATGGCGTATTGGTATATACAGTAATTGTATTGGAAGAAAATACCTGCCAGGTTGTGCCATTGGTTGACCAATAGCCGTATTGTTCATTTACATACAGATTAACCGTAAAATTAACGCTGTTGGAAATATTGGAACCTCCAATCTGGGTAATGACCGGAGCAGTAAAATTAAGTCTATATTCCGCTTCATTGGTTGCGCTCACAGTGCCGTTACTGCCGAAAAACTTGAGAATTACCTTGCCTTGCGAATTGGTTGCTGCCGGATCAATAAAGATATTGGTTCCGGGAGTAGAAAACTGCACAAAATTTGCGCCATTCGTGGACCAGAAACCGAAATTTTTATCAACGGTAAGCTCAGCGTTAAAACCGCAGTTAGTGTATATCGATGGGGTCAGACAGCTTACATTAGGCGGAGTATTTGCCGCATCGTGAAGTGTATATTCAATAATAATTTCATCAGAAAACTCGGTTGGGCGGGTATTTACCAGAGACGCGCCCATGCTGTTTTTAATGCCGCTTACTCCGCATTTAAGCCACAGATAATATTTTTCATCAACTATTAACGGCTGAATGGTACCGCAGGTTATTTCATTAGCAGCGCTGCTATAATTAATTGCGCTGGTTTCAATAACATTTGAATTTTTATCTTTAAAAATTACCGTATTGGTATTAATAGTGGAAGCCAGAAAATAATTTTTCTGTGTATCGAGTACCGGTGTAAATATTTTTACTTTAACCGAATATTCTGAATTGTTAGTATTGTAATAAACATTCTGGTCTAAAGATGAAAAATTAACTCTGGGTGCATAGGGCGCTGCCTTGGGATCCATAATGAA
>DNNS01000665.1 GCA_003497555.1 Spirochaetia bacterium | reverse complement strand
ATACTAAATTCAAAACTGTTGCGGAAAAACCCATAACACAATAAAAAAAATATCAGAAAAAAAACAACATATGCAGATATTTTTTTTACAGGAAGCAGGGCAAACAAAAACGCCGGTAATCTGGTGGGAGCCAATATTCCTCCCAGGCCGGCAAAAAGAATTTGATATTTCTGATGGGCTTTGAACATATAGAGCATGCTGCAGAAACTGAAAAAAATAATTGCTCCGGTCAGATTGTCCGCTTTAAAATAAAACATATATTGCGAATTTATATCTGACACGGCTCCCAACATAAAAACAAATAATGTCAGCCAGCCATGGGAAGAATATACTTTACAAAACAATATCAGACCGGCCATAAACAGCAGCCAGGAAACAATTGCTCCTAAAATAATAAAAAGCAGCTGTAGAAAGGGATCAATATGTTCCGGGTCTTCTGCTGCTATCGTTTTACCGGTTAAAAAATAATATATTCTGATAAAAAATGAATCAAGCACAGCATTATATCCTGATGACGGACGGTCTCCGGATGAATAATTTTGAGCATACCTACCGAAAAATTCTCCGCGCACTGCAGCTTCCATACCGGCGCCGATAGCATGAGGCTCTGTTAAAACATAGGATGAATACCGATCAAGATAGGGCGATTTGGCTATCCAGACAATAAATACCAGCGCTGCTGATATAAAATGGACAATACGGAAACCGGGTTTATTAAAAAGAAATGAAATGCCAATGCCTAAATTCTGGAATATTTTTTTAAAATACATTATTTCTCCGCAGCTTTTGGAGCAGTTTGAAAACTGCTTCTGTTAACCTGCCAATTTTAAAAAAAGTAATCATGTTGTAATTTGTAAATACCCAGTGTTTAATCTGGGTTAAATCATCTGTCGTTTCAAAGTCATCTGACCGCTGCTGTACAATTATTTATTAATAGAATATCATAATCACGCTTTGATTTTACAATATTAATCCCTAATTTCAAACTTTTGTAATTCTCTTAAAATCCGGAAACGGGAAGCGTCTTTTAAAAAAAATAAAAAATGATTTTAATTCATCACATACATCATTATGGATTGTTCTGATCGGTAACTGAAGGCAAAGTTTTTCCGCAGGCCCGGCGCCGAAAGATAAAAACCGAGGAGCGCATGTGATTTATTAAAACGCTCATGCACCTGAGCCCGGAATTTGATCCGCCTGGTTTCACCCGGAGCAATAGAGGAAATAAATGGCGTTTCCAGTTCCACAGCAGCCCAGTATTGGGCGGGAATATAATTTATATTTATATCATTCACAATACGATCCGACTGATTTTTTACTTCAATAACACCGCCTGCATTATCGGTTCCGAAGCTTACGCTGCACAGAAGCGGGTGCACTCCGCACTCTTCCCGAAGCCGGCTGACTGCTGCGCCGTTTATGATTGCCCATTCATTTACAGGAATGCCGCGTTTTGAACTCCAGAGCGCCCTGGAAATATCGTGGAAAAAAATGCCTTTAGCCTGACTGCTGCGATATATCTTTTTATAACCTTCAAGCGTTCGCCAGTAGTATTCCAGCGGCGGATGCCCGCTGCGGCCGTCCAGCAGACGGACATCACAGGCATTGCCGACAATCACATTGTTGCGGTGATCGCGCATATAATTAGGCCATTGTACCATCAGATTTCTGAACTGGGTCTCGCTGGCCTCATATAGCATAACCGCGTCAATGGTAACACCGGCGTCAAAAAACATATAGGGATCCTGGCCATGCTGTTTTCCATGCTCCCAGCCTAAAGTAAATACCCAGACCGGTTTGGTAATCCGGGCATCAAGAATCACCTGATTTATTATACTGGCAACGCGCTGGGCTCTCCACCACCTCCATTTAATAATAGTCTGAAGATCATCATTATCCCTGATTTTTTTTGCAAACCATTTTATTTTTTCCAGGTAAGGCATGTCATAATAGGATTTGGGAACCTTGATGTTCATATCCTCAACTACCTGCGGACCGTTTTCATAACCGTCAAGGTGGCCGGTTCTGATAAAATCAAATCCGATAAAATCAACATTATCATTTTTCTGAAATTCCGATGCAATATTGACAATATCACGGTAACGTTTATCGCAGGCAATGGATACATGATAACTGTCCGTGAGTCTCCCGGTACTGCGGTCATAACCAAGCGATGGATCATAACCGGCGTATTTTTTCCCGTTACCCGGAGTATAATAAGTCATGATATAAGCGCCCATCAGGATATTTTTGCGATGAGCTACCGGAGCCAGCAGTTCCAGATTTTTAAAACCTCCGCTGGTCCAGGGATTTTTAGCGCTGATTTCCGGATTCCATCCCGTTGTCTGGGCTGTGAGCATCCAGAAAGCATCGGCATCCATAAAAGCAGCCCATTCGATTATATTTTCAAAATTGCCGCTGGAACCGTCAACCCCGGGAACAGTGTAGCCGTTTACCGGTACTGTCCATTCCATATTAACAACCGAGAAACCCTTGGGTATGGCAGGTACTTCACGGGCAATAATCTGAAAGGCGGCTGCGAGGCCTGGCCAATCAGGATTGCTTTTGGATTTAACAAGTATTGTATAATTTCCAAGCGGAGGATTGTAACCAGGCGCATAAGCGGCAACAATCTGATTATTCCGATAACGGAATTCCACATCATTGGCGCCGCCGGTATTGGGAATAATATAACTGCCGTACATGACTACAACTCTCAAATCAGATACATTTATTTTATTTTTGGCAATCAAATTCATCCGTATCAGTTCAAAACGGTAATACTGATCCTTGGACACAACAAGCTCAAGCTGGTTTAAAATTTTAGCCGAGTTCATCATGTCACTGGATGGATGAGGGGATGTATAAAATTTATTCTGATTGATGACCTTAAACTGAGTGACAGGCAAATTATTCTTTTTAGTGTATTTATTGTTGAGATAAATCGTAAAATTATCTGCATTTTTATCAAATTCCGCGTTAAGCTTATCTTCCGGACTTTGCCGGAAATCTTCATTTTTTTCGTCAACTATACCTGAGTCGTCATAGGTATGCAGAATTCTGAAATCGGAAATATTTCCGATAATACTGCTGCTGTCTCCTCCTAACCGGAGCGGAAGTTTTTCCATTGATTTCTTTACTTCTCTCATTTCTTTTTCTTCATTCAGGCGCAGTTCTGAATTGTAAAAATTATTGATGTTAGCCAGGTTTTCCGAGATTTCAATTTCTCCCCGCTGCTGTTCAAACAGCTCATCAGGCGTCATACCGGCAGCATTTATTTCTCCAAGAAATTCCTTTTCGCTGCCCAGTGCTGCTGTTTGTATATCCTGCCCGGCTCCAAAAGCGTATTTTTTGATTTTATTACGGTAAGTATCGATTTCAATTGTATATGATTTATTAAAAATTTTTATATACAGAAACAGCAGGCGGAAAGCCGGAATTAGCAGCAGCAGGATAAAGATTACAAATGCAATTCTAATCAACGGCTTGTTTTTCATATCACTTTCCTGTGTACATAGTCATTATAATATCGGTAGAATATTATTTTGGTAAAGCAGGTTTTAAAGGGTAAATTATCAATTCGACAAACTGAGGATATTTATCATTTTACATTGATAAATGCCGATTAAATATCAACGATTACGGATTCTATTATTTGAATATTGGATCCATTTATCTAAAACAATTCGTCGATAGTAATGTTTTTATAAGAGGAAGTACATTAATGCTTTTATTGAGCTCCATAATTCTACTAATAATTTCATTTGCTTTTTCCGTAGAATAAAGCCCTGAAAATTCGATGCATTCGTGAAACTTGTTGAGTATATTATCCATTGCCATTGTTGTTTCCGGGCCGATTGNNCGGTCCAGGGGATAAGGTTTTCATATGGGGCAGCTGGTTTTGGGATTTCTTGAATTGGCGCCATAACTACGCGCCCCGCAAGTTCAGCTACCTCGGTATCAGCTCTTACCTGGTCAGAATCGATTTCCTTAAGACCCATACGGCCGCGCAGCACACCAAGCGCAACGGCATAGGCGCTTGAAAATTGCGCATTAGTTTGAGGATTGTCTCCGATAAAAAATTTTCCGCCGGTGAGACTATGGCCGGATTCCATGTGTACTTGTATCAGATCAATATCTTCAGCTTTGAAATTGCGTTTTTTTC
>DNNS01000225.1 GCA_003497555.1 Spirochaetia bacterium | reverse complement strand
ACTATGAATTTATGCCGTTCCTTTTTTACCGTAATACAGTAAATAATATTTTAAAATACTATCATACCCCGGGTATCGCTGCATTTTCGGTTTCCATGTGGAATTTTGAATTAAGTAAAGCTGTGTCCTGTGCCTTAAAAAAACAGTTCCCGGATTGCCTGATTATTTTCGGCGGACCGAGTGTTCCATATCATGCAGCGGATCTATTTATGAAAAATCATCCGTATATCGATTTACTGGTAAAAGGCGAAGGAGAGCAGACCTTTTATGATATTCTGGAAAGATACACAAATACAGACAACTTCAGCGGCATTCCCGGGGCAATATACCGGAATAAGCACGAAAAAAATAATATTGTCATTTCCGCAGAAAGAGAACCTGCTGATAAACCGGATATTTACCCTTCACCGTATTTATCCGGAGTGTTTGATTATCTCAGGGGAACAGGCATTAATTTTCAGGCAATAATAGAAACCAGCCGGGGGTGCCCTTTTACCTGCGCTTTTTGTTTCTGGGGAAAGGAAAAAGCCAAAAAAACCCTGCGCTGTTTCAGTATGGAACGTATTAAAGAAACTGCCCGGTGGTGCGGACAAAATAAAATTGAATATGTTTTCTGTGCAGATTCCAATTTCGGCCTGCTGAAAAGAGATCTGGAAATAGCTGAATTTTTTGTTGACACTAAAAAAAAATACGGGTATCCTGATAAATTCAGAACATCCTATGCCAAAAACTCAGACCAGACAGTGAGCGAAATTGCCGGACTTTTTATCAGTAACGGCCTGGATAAAGGCATTTGTCTTTCACGCCAGACAAATAATCCGCTGGTTCTGCAGAATATCAGACGGCAAAATATCAGTATGGATTCCTATGACAGAATATCAAAAGTTTTTTCCAAAAAAAATGTGCCCTTATTTACCGAACTCATTATCGGACTGCCCGGCGAAACTGCCGAAAGTTTTATCAGAGGCTGTGAAGAACTTCTGACTGCAGGTTATAATACCCAGATTTATATTTATCTTTGCGATATCCTGCCCAATACCGAAATGGCAGAAGAAAGTTTTATAAAAAAGCATGGAATAATAACTTCGCGTATTCCTTTTAATGTGCTGCACACCAGGGAAAATTCGCCGGATATGAGTATTGAATATGAAGATGTAATCATCGCTACCTCCACCCTGACCTCCGCACAATGGCAAAACCTGGCGGTTTTTTCCTGGCTGCTTATGCTGTTTCACGGTCTGCAATTATGCAGGTTTATTCTTCTATTCATGAAAAATATCCTGAAAATCAATTATACAGAACTGATCGAATATCTGATAAAAACTCATGGTAAAACCGATATGCAAACGGTTCTTGGGTCTGTAATATCTCAATTTTTCTGTACTGCCTGCCTGATAGCGGAAGGCTCTTCCGGCGGACACGGAGTAATCCTGGAAGATTTCGGCGATTTGTACTGGTATCAGGAAGAAGCGGCATTTTTGAAAATATTATCATCCGGCAAGGATGTTTTTTATGAGGAAATGTTTATTATATTATGTGAATTCCTTCAGGAAAAATCCGTTGTTTATGATACGAAAATTCTTGCCGCTGTTATCAGATATCAGAAAGCCCGAGTTCCGGATTTCACAGCTGAAAACAACAACTTTATTTTTGAATATAACATACCTGAATATTTTGAAAATGCTTTAAATGAAAAAACAATCGATATTAAACCCGTAAAACAAAAATTATACATAAAAAACAATACAGATTATAATAACGACAGGAAAAAATTCGCACTGGAAACAGTTTTATACGGACGAAGAAATAATAAAATACTTTATATTGCCGATTGGAATAATATATAAAGGTCAAGTTCCGGGTGTTTGCCGTTTTCTTCTTTATATTTTTCACCAGTTATCGGCAAATAATTCTGAAGATAAAATATGTCTTTAAATACTAAAAAAATATTTATAGCAGGCTCGGGTGGGGTTGCCTCCATTAGTATCATCAAATATCTTCTTGACAATTATCCCGGAGTCAGAATAACAGCAACCTGCAACCGGACGAATCCGGTTATTATAAATGACAGAATTATTTATATAAAAACCGATTTACTTGATTATAATCAATGCCGGCATGCAGCCGCGGGATGCGATTATGCCGTTATGGCTGCAGCGGTTACTGCCAGTGCGCAGGTTTTTTCCCTGCAGCCGGATGCCATAATCAGTGACAACCTGATAATGAATATTAATATGCTGAAGGCTTTTGCTGCTGAAAAAATCAAGCGCGTTTTATTCGTTGGTTCTGCTACTTTATATCAGGAAATTAATACTCCGGTTGCTGAAGACGAACTTGATCTCAATGTTGACCCTCCAGGCCCGTATCTGGGATTCGGCTGGACAACACGCTATCTTGAAAAACTCTGTCAACACTGGCATAATAAAACCGGCATGGATTTTTTGCTGACGCGCGTATCAAATATCTACGGCCCTTATGCAAAATTCGATCCGCAAAATTCCAACTTTATTCCAGCCATTATACGCAAAGTTAATGACCGTGCGGAGCCGCTGGAAATATGGGGAAGCCCTGATGCCGCCAGAGATGTAATTTATGCTGATGATTTTGCACGGGCTGTGGTTTTGCTGCTGTCTGCAGCTGATATCAAATTCGATGTGTTTAATATCAGCTGCGGCCGGCCCTGTACTGTAAAACAGATAGTCAAGGCCATAATCGAATGCGCAGATTACCGGCCGGAAGAAATTAAATATTCGGAAGCCATGCCTGTTACTGCAGGCTACCGGGCTTATAAAAACTCCAAAATAAAAAAGGCTGTACAGTGGTCGCCCCGGGTCACTTATCATGAAGGCATACAAAAAACATTAAACTGGTGGAAGGAGAATAAACATATATGGAAAAAATAAAAACCGAAAAGTATGATTCAATTATTTTATCTAGTTCAGATGAAAAAAACGTAAACAAAAATTTTCTTAAATCATTTAAAGAATCGCCTCTGCCTGATGACGAAATTCTGGCAAATTTAGGATTATTTTTATCGTCAAAATCATTAGCCCGAATATTGTTTTTCTATAAAATCTATAAAAAAATACTTCATAGTCACGGGATAGTTATTGAATTCGGCGTACGCTGGGGGCAAACCCTGTCTGTTTTATCGGCGCTGCGCGGAATTTTTGAACCGTTTAACCGGCACAGAAAAATACTTGGATTTGATACTTTTGAAGGCTTTAAAGGCATGTCGGCAGAGGACGGAGAACGCAGCAACTGCCGTGAAGGTTCTTATTCCGTATCCAGAAACTATGAAGAATATTTATCCGGTATCATGACTTTTCAGGAACAGCTTAATCCCATGTCGCATATCAGGCGCTTTGAGTTAATCAAGGGAGACGCTGCAGTTACCGTACCTCAATATCTCGAGAAACATCCGGAGACTATTATTTCCATGGCAGTGTTTGATTTTGATATTTATAAGCCCACCAAAGCCGCCTTAAGCGCCATTAAACCTTATCTGGCTAAAGGCAGTATATTGGTATTTGATGAGCTTTGCGACGATATTTTTCCCGGAGAAACTACCGCTTTTAAAGAAGTTTTCGCTTTAAGAGATTTTAAAATAAAAAGATTCCCTTTTGCTGCCAGAATATCTTATCTGGAATTATAATTTTTAGGAATGTCTGAAGCAGCTCTGTATTTAAAAAATTTAATTAATATTCGGCATATAATAATTCATGTTTTATAAAGGCAAAAAAGTATTGGTAACCGGAGGCGCCGGCTATATTGGCAGTATCGCAGTTAAGGGATTACTAGAAAACAATTTTTCCGTAGTAATTGTCGATACTTTAGAAAATGGCCACCAAACAGCGGTTGATTCAAGAGCAAAGTTAGAAATAGCTGATATAGGTGACCAAGCCAGGATTACCGCTGTCATCAATCAATATCAACCCGTGGCCGTTATTGATTTTGCAGCCTATCTTGCAGTCGGTGAGTCAATGGAAAAACCGGAAAAATAT
>DNNS01000203.1 GCA_003497555.1 Spirochaetia bacterium | reverse complement strand
GCTCTGGGATACTACCATGAACCCCGCATCGCGCAGCATTATAAGGGTTACTTGCGAAGATATTGTAGCTGCAGAAACCATGTTTTCGGTTTTAATGGGTGATCAGGTGGAACCGCGCCGCAAATTTATCGAGGAATATGCCAAAGAGGTAAAAAATCTCGATATTTAGGCATGCGCATTATTTCCGGTTCTCTTAAAGGCAGAAAAATAACAGAAACCTGCAGAGAGCATAAAAAAATCACCACCGATTTTTTACGCGAAGCTGTTTTTAATATTATCGGCGATAAAATTACAGGGGCGGTTTTTCTCGATTTATTCGCCGGTTCAGGGCTGGTTGGTCTGGAAGCGCTTTCCCGGGGGGCGGCCTTTGCCAGTTTCATCGAACTTGATCGGCAGCGCTTTTTCAGTTTAAAGAAAAACCTGGAAAAACTGCTCCCCCCTGATGGTTACAGCCTGCATTACGGCAACTCCCTGAAAAAAATGGGAGGACTTAAAAAAAAATATAATTTTGTTTATTTAGACCCGCCTTATTTCGACAATATATACAGCAGGACTTTTTCGCTTTTGGAGCAAAAGGGCATTTTATGCCCTGCGGCTGAAATAATTGTTGAACGGCATATCAAAACGGGGATTAATGAAATACCGGAGCATTTTGTTCAGACTAATGAACGCAGATACGGTCAGACCATTATGGAATTTTTCAGTTATTGCCCTGCTCTGGCTGCCCCTGCAGATTAAAAGCAGCGGGATTGTAAATGCGCAGCGCATTGATAATCCTTTTTCTGAAATAACCGATGCCGATAACAGTCTGCCGGTTTATCAGCGCGGCGGTTTTTTTGAGAATGGTTTTTTTTATCATGTTGTTAAAGAAGGCGACAATCTGCTGGCCATTGCCAAAATCTATATTTACTTTACTGACGAATATACCGTTGAGTCGCTGATTGAAAGAATTTCCGCAATCAATTCCCTGCGCCGGTATCTGATTTATAAAAATCAAAAACTGATTATCCCGGTAGTGCGCACCGATTATAATAAAATTCCAAGGGTAATCTACCGCCGCAGTCCCGGCTATAAGGCTGCCGGTATTTATCTCTCGGCGCTTACAGCCGGCAGTTTGCGGGGCCAGAAACTGATCAGGCGTTTTGCCGATGCCGGCGGCAGTACCATTGTCTTTGACGTGAAGGATGTTACAGGCGAGATATTCTGTCCGGTAAATATACCGCTGGCCCGGCGGATTGGCGCACTCACCAATACTGTCATCCGCGACGTATCCAAACTTATATCATATATCAAAGTGCATAATCTTCATGCGGCTGCACGCATATCCATCTTTGCCGATACTATGCTGGCCGGGAACATGAGCAATTATACTCTGCGCGATGCGGAAAAAAATCCGGTATGTACCGATGGAAAGGTGTTATGGACGGATCCCTCGCATCCGGAAGTGCAGGAATACAATCTGGAAGTAATCAGGGAAGTGTGTTCTTTCGGGGTTGATGAGATTCAGCTTGACTATATAAGATTTCCAAGTGTTTATGGGAAAATTGACATGTATGCCGGCCCAGACCAGCGCCGCGATAAAATCATTACTGCCTTTGTTAAAAAAGTATATAATCTGACAGTTACCCGCGGCATTCATCTCACGCTTGATGTTTTTGGCATTACCATCTGGGGGCAGGAAATCGATATTCTTACTACCGGGCAGCGTCTGGAGGAACTATGCCTTTATTCCCACGCTATTAATCCCATGATCTATCCTTCGCATTTCGATCCGGGATTTGCCGGTCTGGAAAATCCGGCTGATAATCCGGAGCGGATAATTTTTATGTCCATGAACAGGCTGCAGGAAATTATCAGGAAAGCAGGTGCCGGCACTGTGATCAGGCCATGGCTGCAGGCTTTTCCCTATAAAATTACCGATTTTGGACCGGAATATATCATAAAATCCGTCAAATCCGCAGAAAGCGCAGGCCGGGCCGGATACATGCTGTGGTCGGCAGAAAACAGATATGAGACGGTATTTACTGCGTATGATATGATGAAAATCGAAAAAGAAAGTGTGATCAGCAATGAATGAAAACAAAACTGCAGTGCTGTCGGCAAATTTACCGGTGCGTATTGATATTATTATCAAAAAAAATTATCCGCATTTATCACGGAGGGAAATTGATATGCTCTGCTCCTCCGGCCGTGTGCTTCTAAGCGGTAAAGCGGTTAACAAGGGGCGCATGCTTTCAGCCGGAGAAAACATTTCTGTTCAACTCTCAGAGACTATGCGGGAAGCGCGGTTAAAACAGGGCGGCAATTTCAAACCGGAAATTATTTTCATGGATAAGCATTTCTGCTGCGTTAACAAACCCGAAAATATGCATACTGTACCCCTGAGTTATGATGAAAATAACGCTTTGCTTAATCACCTGGCCGGTCTGATTTCCCTGCCCTGTACTCTTGATTCGCCTCTTAATTCCGGCACTCTTAACCGGCTTGATTATGAAACCAGCGGCCTGGTGCTGGTTGCCCTTAATGATCAATCTTACCGTGATTTACGCAGCCAGTTCTCGGAAATGACTGTGGAAAAAATGTATCTGGCCAGGGTTCACGGCCGGGCGCCGGATTATCTGTGTATGGACGATGAAATCAGGGAAAAAAAAGACAATNNCCCGCCGCGCCTATAGCGAACTTTTCCTGTTAAAAAAAAACCTGGATTATTCATTGATTGCCTTGCGTCTACACACCGGCGTGCGTCATCAGCTGCGCATCAGTTTAAGCCGGCGTAATCTTTTTATTTCAGGGGACAGTAAATACGGGAAAAACGATCAGACAACTCATCTGTTTCTGCATTCCTGGTCGCTTGAATTCACTCATCCGGCAGAAAAAAAAAGAATTATACTTTGCGCGCCCCTTCCTGCCTATTGGGATTTTCCCGCAGATTAAAAACATAAGGATCAGGATAATTAAACCACTGAAACGGGAATTTTCTAATCACCCCGCCTAATTCTTCCGCATATCCGGTAATGACTTGCTGCAGCCTGCCCTCAGAGTTTTCAGGGCAGCTGTTTTCCGCAAGTTCGCTGATTTTCAATCTGTAACCTTCAGGTGTTCTGATAATAAAAAGACACAAAACCGCTGCCTGGAATTTTACTGCGCACTGCCAGGGCCAGAGCGGAAAATTCATTTTAATGCCGCCGGTATTTTTTTCCACGCACTGTTCTGCATTGGTAATGCGGTCTCCCATAAAAATGATTGTTTCCCGGCGGTTCAGGGCTGCGCTTATTTCCAGAACCGACTGTATTACATTGCGGGAATTAATAATACCGAGAAGGCCGTCGGTTTTTTTCTGAAAAAATGAATATTTTTCATCATCCAGCAGCATAACCATATGAGCTTTTTTACGAAGAACAAATCTGGAAAGGAATTCATAGTAACTGTAGCCTCCGGTATGGGAGGTAATAAGCACCAGCGGCCTGCCGGATTCTTCAGCTCTGGCGATTTTCCGGGCTTCTCTGATATTTTCATTATCAAGTCCCAGATAACGCGAAGTATGAAATTTTCTTTTTCCCAGGCGCTCCATCATGAGACGCGCATAATTAAAAAAATGAAAATACGCCAGCAGACCACAGAACAGACGCGATTTGCCGGGATAGAAACATGACCAGAAATGCATAGAGTTTCTGCGGGCAATAGTACGGGTAAAAAAATAGATCAGTACTACAATCACCATGATAGGGAAAGAAATAATTTCCAGTTTTAATATTACCAGCAGTCTGGCAAAGCCGCGGCCCAGACCGGCGAAAATATTATCAGATTGACGGGAAACCGGCTGAATTATTGATGCAGTTGTCATTATTACAGTGTATTATATAATGCGAAGGAATCTTTTTCTATTGTTGTTAGGACGATTTTTTTNNAGAAAATACTTGATAACATGGCGTATATTCTTTTACTTTCCGCGAGAATTTATTTCTATTATTTTATCAAAAAATATTTGAAATTGTTTTACTTTCCTAAAAAATAAAAAGCGGAAATTTGTATGAAATAATTATCAATGTAAAATTTTATATAAATGTGTTATACTACTTTCGAGAACATAATTAATATACCGTACTCATGCAGATATTATTTTTTCTATGGGAAACATTTTGAATGAATTTATAGTCCGTTTTGGAGAAAACCGGGCTCTTACCGGAATTTTTTCCGTCCCGGAATCCGTACAAAAACTTCCGGCGGTTATTTTTCTTAATGCCGGCACCCGGCACCGTATCGGGCCAAATCGTATTTATACCTTGCTGGCGCGAAAACTTGCAAACCGCGGCTTTACCGGTCTGCGTTTTGATTTTTCCGGAAGCGGAGACAGCTGTATCGTCAATAACACCCGGCCTTTCAGGGAAAGTGCAGCGGAAGAGATCAGGGATGCTATGCGCCTGCTCAGGCAAAAAACAGGCCTGGATGAATTTATTCTGCTGGGTATCTGTTCAGGAGCAGATCTAGCCTGGGAAATTTGCGTACATGAAAAAAGCATAAAAGGACTGGTTTTAATCAATGGTTTTCTTGTGCATGCTCAGGAACTGGAAGATTTGTATCCGGCAGCCGAAGAAATGATAAATGCCCGTTATTATAAAAAAAAAATACTACAGCCGGCAAACTGGATACGATTTTTCAGCGGCCGGAGCAATTATATCAATATTTTCAAATCATTAATAAAAAAAACCGCAAAAAAACAAGAAATATACAGAACACCGGAACATTCAGAAAACTACGGAATTTGGAACAAGATTATAGAAAAACAAATACCGGTTCTTCTGCTCTATGCCGAAGGAAGCATTGGTCTTGATTTTTTTAATTTAACGGCAAGAAATTTTCTGGAACCTAATATCAGGAATAGAATTTTGGATCTAAAAATTATTCCGGATTGTGATCATGTATTTTCTTTTGCCTGGGCCAGGGAAATGTGTATGCAGGAGGCGGCAGAATGGCTGAGTATGAAATTCACGAAGGGCGCCCTCTTGCGCGAACAAAATTAGCGTTTATTAGCGGTTAAATTTTTTATAATTTTAAAATCTGCTTGGATACTTTTTTACGAGTATATATTATATCTATATTAATATCAGATTATTACTTTTGCCGGTTTTATATCCCAGATTTCTTTGGCATACTGACTGATAGTGCGGTCCGTGGAAAATTTTCCCATATTTGCAACATTAATAATCGATTTTGTATTCCATAAGGTTTGATCTTTATATGTGCGGTTTACTTCATCCTGACTGTTACAATAGGAACGAAAATCCGCTAACAGCATATAGTAATCTCCGTTTCCCAGTAAATTGTTGGCTAGGGGTTTAAAACGTTCAGGAGCATCAGGCGAAAAAA
>DNNS01000747.1 GCA_003497555.1 Spirochaetia bacterium | reverse complement strand
GAACATGACGACTCCCTGTAAAAGATTAAAACTGCGGCATGGTGTTTTAATCTTGAGCGGCAAATAAACTACCACCAGCAGAGCCGGTGCTTTTCTTTTGGGTGATAAAGAAAATTCCGGATTATTCCGCGGCTATTTCAAAAAATACAGCAGGTCCGTTTTTAAGCCGGGATGTATCTATTTCCGCTTCCAGGCGTCCGCTGTTTTTTTTAACCGGCAGTTCCTCTTTTCTTTCTCCGTTAAATGACAGGGCGAATAGACGCATTACATCAGCCCTGGAATTATTTATGGCCAGAGAAATTCTTCCGGTTTTGATCAGCACCGGGAGTTTGCCGTTTTCCACCAGCCGGTCACGGTAATCGGAAGTATACACGCTTTCGCTGTTCAGGGCATCGGTCTCGAAAACCAAAAGCATACGTTCCGAGCGGGAGAGCGGTTTTAAATCAAGAGACAGCAGGGTGGCGGATGAGTTTTGTCCCAGCGCTGTTATTTCCAGAACCGATAATTTTACAGCCTTGGGGATGCCAAGAGATATACCCTCAGCCCGTTCTGTAATTACTTTTATACCTTTGGAGTTTTCCGAGAGCATAATCTCGCCGGTACCGCTGGCATAAATACCGGCTGCCGAGTCAGTAGGATTATTTTCAGGAATAATTCCTTTTTCTTTCATGGTTTTAATAACAGCAGGAAGAAAATTCGTATCTGCTTCGGATGATTCAATATGTACCGCTCCCATGCCGCCTTCAATTTTACCTGTCCCTGCCGGGCGCAGCACCAGATCAGCTGCCGGGCCTTTTATTGAAAAGGGCGAGCCCTTTTCATAGTAAAGTCCGAACCTGGCAAGCAGCGCAAGCAGAAGCTGATCAGTGCCGACAGTACGCATGGCATTGCCTTTTTCAAAAATATACTCATGATCAAGATAGAGTTGAATGATTTTGGGGGAAGGTTTAACCGCCCGGGTACGGTATAAATAACCGGCAATAACTTCATTGCCGCGCATAACAGGGTCATGCCCGGCAGAAAAAGAATTCATGGGTACATCGGCATTGAAAATTGCCGGCGATGTAAATCCCAGCATGCCGTCAATATCATGCAGGGATGCATAACTGCCGCTGACCAGTCCGGTTTCATGACGGTATTTATTCCAGAAAGCATGGTTGTATTCGGTAACAATAAAAGGCCGGTCAAGATAACGCTGTCCTAAAATGGAAGTAAAATATCTGACCCCGCCCGGAATGGATGAGCTTTGGGAAATACCGGAATCTTTCTGGGTAAAGCCTGTGGGATGCGCATGATAACCGTGCATGCTTACCGCCGGAATATTATTACGCACTGCGCAGTGCGAAAAATTTTTTATGGAATCGTATACGGAAACCAGGCCGTTATATCCCATTTTCCTGATTTCTGCTGTCCAGAAATTTATCATATCAGTAGTAAGGTATTCGCAGAACAAACCCAGATCAATACAGATGGGGCTGCGATCCCAGAAATGTTTTTTTTCAAACATGGGGATCTCGGAGAATGATGCGGCAGAGCACAGCTCATGTCCTTGGTCATCAATCCAGATACTGCGCAGCTTTTCCACGCTGCCGTATTTCTGCTGCAGAAATTTCTGCCAGACCGGTAAATACTCTCCGGTAAAACCTTCCACTATATGAGGATGAAATACTTCGTTGAAAAAAAGAATGCAGACCACTGCCGTATCATCTTTCAGAGCGGTTTTGGTATAGGGGTTTACGTCGGTAAGAAATCCGGAGACGCCCTTTATCCAATGCTGTCTGGTTTTTTCATCTATGAAAATCCTGCGCTTGAAGTCGAGATCTTTTCCGGCTTTGGACCATGCGCTTTCTTTGCTGTAGCCGGACCAGGAGGTCATGGCGTCAAGATAAACATAAATTCCGTTATCTTTAAGCGCTTTGAAAAAATACTGAAAACGGTCATAATTTACCGGGTTGAAGGCAAAATCATCTTTGGCGTCAAGCATTAGATAGGAATCCAGAAAATGCAGACGCACCATGTTGTAACCCTGGCGGCGTATCAAACCTGCGAGTTTTGCGGCTTCGTCATTATTCTGCAGTCTTGCCAAATCGCGCCATATCAGGCCGCAGGAAAAAAATCTTATTTCCTGATCGGTTTTTTTTTCAAATACCATGCGTCCATTCTGATTCACTATAGCCCGTCCGTACTTTCCGGCAGGACCTGCTTCCACCTGGGAAGAAAAATCCAGAGCGGAGTTTTCCTTTATAATTAAATCCGAAAGATCAACCGCCTTCCACTGCGTGCCGGCTGCCGGCGACCACTTGCCTGCTCCGGTAATGGGTAAATCCTGTGAAGAAAGAGTTGCAGCGGCAATAATCCAGATTGCCTCGCCGCTGGTTTCAATTGTAATATCTTGTACGGCTGTTAATTCGTCGGCTATTTTAAATTTGGATACATACATTCCTACCGAAGAACTTTTATTCTCTTTGCGTAATGCTACAAGGGCGTTGGGCAGGCTGGCCGGATTCCACCAGTCGGCAAGATCCCGTCCGGAAAAAATTTTATAACTGCTGTTGTTTCCCGTATGTACTGTTATTGTACCGATTTCAGTTTCTTTTCTGGGTACCCAGCAGCCTGAATGAAGAATGTACAGGAAACGCGCTTTGGCGCCTCCGGCGGCAATAACAGCTTTTTGCAGATTGACTTTTTCATGGATGTGTTTACTGGCAAAAGTCATTACCGCTTTTTTTTTATTTTTATCTGGATTAACCAGATGGAATTTTACCGGTCCGAATTCGGTATTGGTAATTTCAATTCCGGAAAAATCNNCCGATCACTCCAGCCTCCGTATCCGTCACCGGCAATTTCATCGCTGAAATCCATATTACACGATTTACTGATATCAAGGTATACATCAGGGGAGTGATCTTTATATACTGCAAGTTTTTCTTTGCCGCCGAATTCCCTGAGCCAGGCATCGCGCTCTTTTTCATCAAGGCAACGGAAGAAAAAACCGATGGTAATTTTTTTTCCCCTGGAAACCGGAATCCACTGATTAATTCCTCCGTCATGCCAGCAGGCAACAGCGCATTTTCNNTTTCCTCCGCTTTCAATTTCAAAATCGGCGTTTTTTATTTCCGATCCTTCAACGGTAATATTGTCATAAACTGCATAACGTTTTTCTTTTGCTGTATCGCCGGACTCTGAAAAAAACTGGGAAATAAAATGTAAAACCGCTTTGCCGTCTTTATCCGGTATAAATGAAACTGATATTTTCTGCCAGGCGGAAGTATCGCCGCGCAGATAAAAGTTCAGATTCTGTTCCTGATTTTCTTTTAGCCAGGTAGCATAACCGAATGCGCCTTGGCCTGTGATTCCCGCATCTTTAAGATTTATTTTCTGTTCCACACCGTTTATACTAATGCGGCCTTCATAATTTAAAGCACAGATAAAACCGGTTAAAAGTAAATAAAAAAATAAAAC
>DNNS01000106.1 GCA_003497555.1 Spirochaetia bacterium | reverse complement strand
AAAGATGTGGCAGAAGTAAAACTTTATGCGTTTAATCTTGGTGATTTTATAATGGATTCTGTAATTTTATATGCCGGTAAAAATAAATACAAATTTGAAAAAATAGAAGAAATGAAAAATAGTCAACCCCTCCAGAAGAATATTGATATTCCTGCACAGGTATATGTTTTCAAAATTAACAAAATAAATATTTCATACTTGAAACTGGATATAAAAAAAAAAATTGAATCTAAAAAACTTCTTATAGGGGAAATTGAAGTAATCGGCAAGCAACACAACGCTGATAATGCCGCCGGTAAACAAAACAGCGGTGATGTTAATCTGGCCTTGAATAAAAAAATCACGGTAAGCAGTACATACTCGGAGTACAGTGGCAGCAGTCTTGTCGATGGCGGTAAATTTGACGGCAAAAACAGTAGATGGATCAGTGAATCCGGGGATTATGCTCCTTTTTTTGAACTTGATTTTGGTAAAAAAACTGCCATTAACAAAATTTGTATTTTTTTTTATGGGCTGGGATACCATGGCCAGAATTTTGATATCTTGATATGGGACAATGATGGATGGAAAATTATTAAAAGTATTAAAGGCAACAAAGAAATCAATTTTGAATATACAATAAGAACTATAGAAACTGAAAAAATTAAATATATACAACACAGCGGTTATAACGATAATATGGCGCGGATATATGAATGTGAGGCATATAATATAAAAAATATTGATTTTATTGCTGAAGCTATCGGTGGCGCGAACGACAATATCGCGGATTATGGAGAAATTTTATACTGCGATATTGATATACCGGCTGCGGAAAAAACCTCGATTGAAATGTTGATGACAGTTGCTCCATTGTCCTATCCGGATAAAAAGCATTTTACAAGCAATGATATCTTTACTGTCGGGAGTAATTTCAGAATAAATTTCCCGGCTCCGAAACTCTCGGGTATTTATAGGTACTGCCTTGAATTGAAAAAAACCGGTTCTGATATGAAAAAACGGTTCGATCGTACTGTATTTATGGTTGCTCCTGCTTTAAAAGATAATGTATACACATCGCCTTTTGGCGTGCACTGGAAAACCGTCAATGCTTCATCGTACAAAAAGCTCGGTGTGTCATGGGTAAGGTCTCATGATACCAGGCAATATTATTGGTACGGAATTGAAGGAGATAACGGAAGTTCAGACTGGAGCACGGTTCAAAAAGAGCTGAATAATACCGAATCAGCAGGATTAAGCCAGTTAGTTGTACTGGAAGGAGCGCCGGGGCGATTTACAACAGCATCTCCGGGGGAAAAAAGTGAATATGGCTACGGTTATGAGAGTTATTATCCGGTTTCGGATATATCCAGCTGGTTAAAAAATTACCTCATCCCAATTACACAATTGTCAAAAAATTTCCGCTATAGATCCTATGAGATATGGAATGAAGTGTGGAGTTATTACAGATGGCGGGGTTTATATGGAACTCCGGCAGAATATATGAATTTTTTAAATGTTTCATATATTGAAATTAAAAAAATTGATCCTGACGCTTGTGTGGTAACGACAGATGTTAAAGCAATACACGATTTAAACGATGGTATTTCATACAGACATTTTGCTAACGATCTCTTTGATCTTGGTTACTTGCGATACAGCGATGCTGCGGTGTACCATGCCTACGGCGAACCGAAATTTAATTATATTGAAAATATAAAAAAGAAAATGTGGGGTTATGCCAGGGATATGCAAATATGGAATACAGAAACTGGCAGATTGATAAAACCTGACAAAATAGCTGAGTGGCTGTCGTTGGCGAGAATGTATGGTGTGGATAAAATTTATGTTTATAACGAGGAAGATGAAGTATATAATTTTTGTGATTTTTTCGATGAAAATGGCGCTACCGCTGATTTGGCTTTTTTTTCAACCTATATAAAGAGTCTTGGAGAGGCTCTTTATATAGGGTATTTGTCTGAGGACGACAACAATCAATATCTTTTCGTAAATAAAGACAAGGCGGTAGTGGTATGCGTGGTAAAAACCGGCGAAGGAGACCACAGTCTGTCGATAAAACCCGATATAAAAAGATCATCGGAACTTATTGAAACCTTCGGCAACAAAATACCCTTTAACGGGTACGCAATGCTTAAACCCGATAGACCTTTTTTTGTCATGAATCCGTCTGAAGAATATGTTTGTAAATGCATCTCGGCAGAATTTCAACGGCGTATGCAGCTTGGTTTTAAACAATCCATTGCTTTTACAGAAGATATACCGGTCTTTAAAGCGCCGATGAAGATCGATGATTTTAAAGAAACGATTTTATCATTTGAAAAAAAATTAATTGATCGGAGAATTACCGGGAAATCTGCCGATGATTTTCTATATGACAGTGCGTTATTTCTCGATATAATAAAAAATTATAAAATGTTGCTTGCGAGAAGAGGAGAGTATACTCCCCGAAAAAACAATTTGGCTTTTATTAAAAATAGTATTCAAAAAATAAAAACTGACATTAAATCAAAAACCGGACAGAGAGGCAGCTTACTAAACACGGAAAGGCTTTTATCAAGAGCGGAAAAATATATTCTTCAGATTCCTTTATATCTGCTGGATAAAGATGAGCTTGCCGCTCAAGTGATTCTGGAATACGCTGCTATAGATCTCGAAACGTCCAAAGTTTATATGAATACCGAAAAGTCAGTTGAGATATATAAACCAAAAATATTTTTTAGAACAATGAAGCAAAACCTTAGAAGTGAAATATTTAATTTTGTGCCCGGTACAGACCAGGAAGGAATTGTGTCGATTGGAAACCCGTTTTTCGAAAAAATAGAAGGACGAATAACCATAACTGGGACATCCGGTATAGATTATTCTCCGAAATCATTTGACTATAATGTTGACCCCTTGTCGAGATCTCTTTATAAAATCATGGTTAAAACAGCTCCGACTTTAAAAATCGGAGAAAATATTAAAATAATTTTTTCAGATGATTCAAAAAAAATAGAATCAAAAACATATAACTGTATAATTATTGACAAAATGCCAAAGGCTCCAATTCCTAATAAAAACAATGTGGAAGACGGTGTTCTGCCGGGAAATTAAAAAATATTTATATAAGGATGATAGATATGAAAAAAATAGATTCGGGATTTAAAGCGCTATCATTAATGTTAGCGCCGGTTTTAATTATTACTTTTTTTACGATTACAGTATCTTGTTATAATAAATCAAAAAATAAAGTTGTATTGAGGTTTTTTCATTGGGAAACCGCGAGCGGATTACAGATATTAAAGTACCTTGTAAACAGATATATGGAAAAAAACCCTGGTATTCGAATTGAAATTATACAAGGCGTAAGTACTCAATATGAGAGCAAATTATTATCGATGTTCGCTGCCAATCAACCACCGGATATTTTTGAGGTCTCAAGTATCGATATTCCTTTATATGTAAGTAAAGATCAAGTCCTGGGACTGTCAGAGTTTATAGATAAATATTCTGATCTTGCTTTGACTAATTTTTTTCCTGAGTCTATGTATTTTTTCCAATATGACAAAAATATTATTCCTGGTTCCGGTGAAATATATGGATACCCAAAGGATTTTTCGCCTACTCTTACCATGTACTGCAATATGAGAATATTTGAAGAATGCGGGGTAAAACCTCCTGAAATAAGCCTTGATGAAAATGAGTTAGCGGCGCTTTTAATAAAACTTACACGAAGGGATAAAAACAAAATTCTTACTTCTATTGGTTATTATCCACAATCGACATATTTTTTTTGGTGGTCAATTATGTGCGGGAATGAGCCTTTTAGTAAAGACGGTACAAAACTCAGTATTGATAATACTAATAGTTTCAGGGGACTGCGTTGGCTCAACTCGCTAAAATATACTTATAGAGTTGTCCCAAATGATGCCGACCGAGAATCTGTGGGTAATAAAGAAGCTTTTATAGGACAGGGGAAAATTGCAATACTTCCTCAAGGCAGGTATATGTATCCTAATATAAAAATTTACAGTAAAGACAAATGGGATGTGATACCGAGTTTCCATTTTAAAGGAAACCCGCCTATGAATTTTATTTTTCCTGCATGCGGCTGGGCAATTGCAAAAAAAACCAGGCATCCCGAGGAGTCAGTAAAATTTATGAATTATCTAGCCGGTACCGAAGGGAGTATCATGGCCGCCAGACTTGGTTATAACATTCCCCCGATAAAAAAGATTGCTATGTCCAAATTATTTTTTAACAGACTGGGTGAAGAAGGAAGGATTAACAGATTTTTTATTAAAGAACTTGAGATTTCAAAACAATTTCCTTATTCGCCGTATATTAGTAAAAGTGAATTGACGAGAGTTATAGATCAGGAATCTCAGTTGATGAACCGCGATAAAATGCCGAGCGATCAAGATATTAAAAAAACTTTAAAAACCATTGAAAAAAGTGTAAATGATATAATTAATGTAAAAATGAAAAATTGACTTAACTTTTCCTGTATTTTTTTCTGTGTTGTAAATATTTTTTTTCACCGGAAATGCCATAAAATATAAATAATTTTCTTTTTTTCCATCTGACCGAGGTGGATTGTCCATTGCCGGGCAGCGTCATTGTAAATCCCGGCGTACATAAGTAACGTACCGGGTTTTTTAATAACACTCGCTTCCGAATAAGTTATATGCTAATTCTTCCGGTGAGGTTTGCATCATGCTTTCCGGTTTTACATATCCGGTTGATGTTTTCTTCAGAAATTACAT
>DNNS01000016.1 GCA_003497555.1 Spirochaetia bacterium | reverse complement strand
AAATACGGAAAAAAATTTTTAAGCTGCTCGGGAGGAAGATCGCAATCGACATCAATAAATGTAATTACATTACCGGTTGAGCATGAAAACCCGTAGGTAAGCGCATACCCTTTACCGCGGTTTTCAGGATACGATACCACTTTTACGCCTTTAACTTTTTTTGCTTCAGCCTCGCTTTTGTCAATCTCCCCGTCAATTACCGCAATTATTTCCACTTCATCAACAACCTTGTTTTTAAGAGCTGCAGCCGATTGTTTGAAACGCTCCAGGTTTCTGCGGATATGTTTTTCTGCCCTGTAGGCCGGTACTATTATGGATAGTTTCAGATAATTGTTCATAATTTATCGGTTTTTTTTATTATATAATGTATTTAAAAAAAAATGAATTTTTAATTTTTCATGTTATAATCTATAATCATTTACAGCAGATAAGGAGCAAATAATGTCTATGGAATGTGCAATATGCGGTAAAAAAACCGCCAGAGGTAACTCCGTAAGTCATGCGCATAATAAAACCCGCAGAACCTGGAAACCCAATCTTAAACCGGCACGGGTGCTTGATAAAAACAAAAAAGTAATTCGCATAAAAGTATGCATGAAATGCTTTAAGGCGGGCAAGGTTTTAAAAGCAGTCTGACGGGAAGTGAAAATTGTTCTTGCCGAATCAGCGGGGTTCTGCAGCGGGGTAAAAGAAGCGGTTAACAAGGCGCTGCGCAGTTCCTATTCGCTTCAGCAGCCGCTTTATTCCTGCGGCGAGCTTATTCATAATCAAAAAGCTCTGGAGTTTTTTCAGAAATTCAATATCTTCTCTCTTCATAAAATCGATGAAATACCGGCTGACAGAAAACCCGGTGTAATTATCCGTACCCATGGAGTATCGCCTGACGATTATGCCCGTATCAGGGAAAAAGCCGGACTGATTATCAACGCTACCTGTAAAAAAGTCGCTGCCGTGCAGGGAAGCATTAAAAAATTTTCCCGGCGCGGATATTTTACAGTAATCACCGGACAAAGCAATCATCCTGAAGTAACCGGTCTGCAGGGGTATGCAACCGGCGGATTCAGCATAATTTCCGGAAAAGACGAAGCCCTGGCTTTTTTAGCCGATGCTGAAAATATTAAAAAAAAAATACTGCTTGTATCGCAGACTACCTATAGTGTTGAAAAATTTGACATTATCGCTGCGCTTTTCCGGGAAAAAATGACGGATCAGAATCTGGTTGTTATTAACACCATCTGCGCGGCAACACGCATACGCCAGTATGAAGCAGGCAGGCTGGCAGCGGATTGTTCGCATCTTCTGGTAATAGGAGACCGTAACAGCTCCAACACCTGCAAACTTTATGACATCGGTAAAGCAGTAAATCCGCAGACCTATTTTATTGAATCTGCCGATGATCTTAAAAATCTGGAGTTTCCGGTCAGGGCCGTAATCGGAATTACGGCCGGCGCGTCTGCACCTTCCTGGCTGATCAGCGACATTGTGGCTGAACTTGAAAAGCGCTGCAATTCTTTCGGTAAAAAAATTCAGAATTTATTTTCGCCGCTAATAATGCTTGATGTTTTTAACGGCCTGCACGCCGGTTTGATATCTGTACTGGTTCTGCTGTTAGCGGGAGCAAAAGCCGGTTTCCTTTTTCCGGCAGCGGCTTTTTTTTATATTTGCGGAATTTATAATTTTCATCATCTGACGGACCCGGCCTATCTTTCACTGATCGATTACAGAAAATCGCTTTTTTTTTCCAGGCATAAAAAACCGGTAGCGGTATTTACAGTATTGATGCTGACTCTGGCTTTAACTGCGGGCAGCTTGATCAGCATCGCCAGCGCGGATAGGCGGCCGGCGGTATTTTTACCGCTTATTCTGGTCTGCCTGCTGCTGTTTTTCAGCATTGTTTATTACCGAAGATATTTAATTATCAGATACGCCCGGCGTCTGCCCGGTTCCAAAACTATTTTTGAAACAATTGTCTGGGCCCTGGCTGTCCTGGGTATACCCCTTACCGCGGGTATTTTTCCCCGCCGGTTTTCAGGTTCTTACGGACTTTTTCCGGCGGTTTTATTATCTTTTTATTTTCCCATGTTTAAAATTATTTTTGCCAATCTGAGAACAGTGAATGAAGATAAAATATTTAACTTTGAAACTTTTGCCGTATCCCTGGGTATAGGAAAAACCATACTGCTGCTGTCCATGGCAGGCATAGCACTGCTTTTAATCAGCGCGGCAGGAATGGTTATAAAAAGCGGAACTTTACCCGGCCTGATTGCCGGAGTATTATGTTCGCTGCTTTTGCTCCTGCGTGTTAAAAAAATAATCAGCATTAAAAACTCCCTGGTTTTTGAATTGATAACCGGCTTGCCGGTATATATTTCCCTGATATCTATATCTGTTTTAAATTATATACGGGAGTAAGCAATGAAAAAAAAAGCCGTTATTTCTGTTTTTGACAAAACCGGAGCTGCCGGTTTTGCCCGCGGACTCGTTAACCATAATTATGAAATACTTTCTACAGGCGGGACTTACCGTCTGCTGAAAGACGAAGGAATACCGGTAACGGAAATTTCATCTTATACGGGCTTTCCGGAAATAATGAACGGCCGGGTAAAAACCCTGCATCCCAGAATACACGGCGGAATTCTTGCGGTACGCGATGACAGGAAGCATATGGAACAGGCTGCAGATAACGGCATTGAATTGATTGATATAATTGCCGTAAATTTATACCCGTTTGCCGAAGTGATCTCCAGGCCGGATGTTACTCTTGAAGAGGCTGTTGAAAATATTGATATCGGAGGGCCGGCCATGCTGCGTTCTGCTGCCAAGAATCACCGTTCAACAACCGTGCTCTGCGATCCGGCAGATTATCAGATCGTGCTTGATGAACTTCCTGCCGGCATTTGCGAACAGACACGCCGCCGCCTGGCTGTAAAAGTTTTTGGCCATACAGCTGCGTATGATCAAATGATTAATATTTGGCTTTCCTCCGCATATTCTATGGGAAAAAAAATACTGCTAAGCGGCGAAAAAGGCGTATCCCTGCGTTACGGAGAAAATCCGCATCAAAAAGCTGTGCTTTATTATAATCCTGAAAAAGACTGCTGCGGCATTACCGGGGCAGAAATTCTGCACGGTAAAGAAATGTCATATAATAATTATATTGACGGCGAGGCTGCGCTTGAGACAGTCAAGGAATTCATCAATGATCCGGCAGTCTGTATTATAAAACACAGTAATCCCTGCGGACTTGCTACCGGAAAATCTCTTGTACAGGCTTTTTCCATGGCCTGGGAAGGAGATGTTGTAAGCGCTTTCGGATCAGTTATAGCCTGTTCGCGCACTGTAGACGCGGAATGCGCCGTTTTTCTCAAAGGTAAATTTGCCGAAGCCCTTATTGCTCCTGATTTTACTCCCGAAGCCCTGAATATACTCAGGCAAAAAAAAGATTTACGGCTGTTAAAACTGTCCGGACTTACTCCCGCCCGGGCAAAACTGTTCCCCGAAAAAAACTACCGTTTTTTAAACGGGGGTATTTTAGAACAGGATGCTGATTTGCAAGTAAGTGCGGAAATGAAAACAGTTACTGAAAAAAAATTCCCTGATGAAAAAATCAAACTGGCCGAATTTGCCTTTAAAGCCGTTAAACGCATTAAAAGCAATGCTATTGCCATCTGCCATGAATATGAAAAAGACTGCTTTATGCTGCTCGGCATGGGAGCAGGCCAGCCTAACCGTGTTGATGCGGTGCGTAAACTTTCTGCTGTAAAAGCACAAGAGAACATCGCGCGTTTATTTGGATCTGCAAACCTGAAAAAAATTATGGGCGAAACGGTACTTGCCAGTGATGCATATTTCCCGTTTCCGGACAATATTACAGAGGCTTCATCGTTTGGAATAAAATATATTGCAGAGCCGGGCGGAAGTATGCGGGATCAGGAAGTTATAGAAGCATGCAATAAAGAAGGCGTGGCCATGATTTTTACCGGCATGCGGCATTTTTTGCATTAAAAGTTGATAAAAATTCCAAAGTTAATTGTAAAACCCAAACCCAGGCCGAGTGATGAATTCGGTATAAAAAAAGTAGCGGAAAGATTAGGGGTAAAACGTCTTTGACGTAAAAAATCCAGGCCGCCGATTACAGCAGCTACAACGCCGTTTTTTCCACCAGTCGATTCAGGAGCAAGGTATTTTATAGTTTCTAAGTTGCCGGTAGTGGTATTGTATGATTCGTATGAAAATGAATTAGCGGTTTTTTTCCAGGTTTTCTGAACAAATGCCGCTCCGACCCCGATATACGGGGTAATTGCCTTAAGTTGTGTTATACGCGGGCTAAAGGAAAGGCACATCGGCCCGTAAAATTTTGTTTCGTATTCGCAGTTATAAGTAATAGCAACATTGGTGGTTTTACTTACTACTGTGTAAGTACTGTTAGAGGCAATATATACATTTTCATTGTAATTTAATGTAACACGGCTTGATTCATAATCATTTGCATTACCTGAGCATGATGTGATGCCTGCTATGGCTTTTATTCCCAGCCCGATTTTGGTATATAGCGATACAGGAGCTCCGTAAAACTGAGCATAATCAGTGGAGTTACCAATGCTTTTTTCTTGGATAGAACCGTATCCCATTAAAAAACCTATATTGAAAATTTTTCTGCTTCCTTTGTATTTTAAATAAACCGCATCGCTTCCGGCATATTCTTTTCTTACCGCCATATCATAAGTTTTAAAAATTGAATCATTTTCATTAACTTCAGTAATTTCGGCTTTTCCGCGCTGGCTGCGGTTATTGATATAAAGCCAGTAAATATATCTTTTTTTAACGTTTTCGTTCCTGCCTATGTCCATAATTCCGC
>DNNS01000017.1 GCA_003497555.1 Spirochaetia bacterium | reverse complement strand
ATATCTAAATATGGCTACACCATTCAGAGTATCATTAATGATCATATGCTTACTTTTTCTGATTATTTCTCCTTTGACTTTTGATTTTTACAATTCTTCAAACATCGATGCTGTTATGGATAACGTGTTCACAAAAGGAGCCGAGATCTCAAAAGAGATGACCGTTTCGTTTGGTCGCTATGAGTGGAAAATAGATTGGCCATATCCTCCGATAACAATTCTATTTATTTTACCATCATGGTATTTTTACAATTATATATCGGACAATATTTTCCTTTATCAATATTTGTTTAAACTTCCGATTTTTTTATCAGTAGTGATTTGCGGATACATTTTAGAAAAAAATACAAGAACAAATAAATTTTCATCCGCCTACCTTCTCAATCCGGGAATTATTTTTTTAACAATATTCTGGGGAGGGTTCGACATAATTAATGGTCTATTATTATTTTTAACTTATCATTTCTACATTCAAAGAAAATATTCAAAAGGTTTATTTATGCTTTCTTTAGCTTCCGCACTCCGTATTTATCCAATCGTTCTGCTTCCATTATTTTTAATTCCGTACATCAGATTGCGCAAGTTTAAAGAAATTATAAAATATTCGCTGATAACCATATCTGCACCTTTTACATTTTTTATATTAGGAAACTTTTTGGGAAACGGCTCTTTAACCGAATTAATCTTATTTTACCAATCTTCGTATGGTCCTTTCGGAATATATCCGATACTTTTATCTATTGTTATCATTATTAACAAATTTAGGGTTAGTTCTATTGATCGTAGTGTAATCCCATTTATTCTTCTTAGTCTTCTATTTTTATCTCAAACTGCGATATTTTTATTAAATTATAAAGGGGTAATTAATCTGAAAAAATCAATTCTTATATCTCTTTTGTTAATATTTCTTTTCTATCCTAAAATGCACAGTTTATATATACTGGCAGTACTTCCAATATCAATTCTTCTTGAAAATTGGCGTGTTACTAAATCGCTTTGGATACCGGGAACTATCTGGGCATTATTTGTTAACGGGATTGAAGACAATCGTGGACTGCCTTACTGGTTTTATTGGTTAACTCATTACAAATTTTCGCTACCGGAAATGTATAATCATGGAATTACTATTTTGATGAGTACGCTGTATCTATCACTAATAGTAATATGTATTTTAAATATTTTAAAACCGTCGGAAAAACCACAAAATAATACAAATACATTAGTCAATTAAATATCATGAATTCTAAAAATATTAAGTATTTCAGCGTTGGAATTTGTGCATTCAATGAGGAGAAAAATATACTTCGTTCAATTAAATACTCGCTAAAGCAAACTATCCCCGATAACTTTAAATTAAAAGAGATTATCATTGTTGCATCGGGATGTACTGATAATACAGTTCCAAAAATCAGAAGTGTCCTGTCAAAACACCCAAAAATAATTAAGCTGATCGAGGAAAAGAATAGATTGGGAAAAGCGTCTGCGGTAAATAAAATTATTCAAAATTCAAAAAGCAATTTGATTATGCTCCAAGGTGCCGATACTGTACCTGCCGCAAATTGTTACTTAAATTTTCTCAATAATATGAACAAAAAAAACGTCGGCATGGTCGGCGGAAGGATTGTTCCTACAGATAATAAAGGTTCCTTTTTAGGTTACGCAAATCATTTAAAATGGGAATTGCACCATTTAATTAATTTGAAATACCCGGAACGCCCAAAAATGGGGGAGCTGATACTCTTTAAGAAAATCTTTACCAGAATACCGCCACAAACTGCAGTTGATGAGGCAAGTATCGAACCGCTGATAAAACTACAGGGTTTCAACACTGTATACGAACCGAAGTCAGTCGTTTACAATTCCGGTCCCAAAACACTTAGGGAATACTTAAGCCAGAGAAGAAGAATTTTTGCAGGTCATTACGATACAAAAATCAGCTACGGATACGAGGTAATTACGTTCAGTTCTTTTTCCGCATTGCCGGTATTTATAAGTGCGATGGGAAAAAATCCCAGGGAAATTGTGTTTTCGATTTTAGTTGCTGTCTTTGAAATTATTGCCCGCTTTTTTGGGTATCTTGATATAAGGTTCAAATTACGCAGCCACACTGTGTGGAAAACAATATCGTCATCAAAAGCAATTCATAAATTTAGCAAATGATTAGGGAACCGCTTGTATATATCATCACAGCAAATTGGAACGGCCTTAAAGACACTTTGGAACTGCTTAGTTCCCTTAATAAGATCGATTATAAAAATCGACGGATCGTACTGATCGATAATGGTTCACTTAATTCTGAAAGTAGAGAAATTAAAAAACATTTCCCTAAAATACATATTATTCATAATAATACAAATACAGGTTATTGTAAGGCAAACAATCAGGGTATCGTGTACGCATTAATGAAGCAGGCAAAATATATTCTGCTTCTTAATAACGATACCATCGTAAAACATAATTTTCTAAAAATATTAGTAAACTATGCGGAAAACAACAACTTTGAGGGTGTGCTTACACCTAAAATATTGTATTACAAAAAAAATATTATTTGGGCGATGGGCGGACACATTTCACCGGTAACCAGCATCCCGAAAATGATTGGGCAAAATAAAGCTTCAAATACTTATCGGGGTATGGTCGAGCCGGATTATGCATCCGGATGCGGTTTCTTTGTAAATTCCTCGGTACTGAAAAAAGTTGGTGTCTTTAATGAAATATATTTCGCTTATTATGAAGACACGGATCTGAGTTACAGAATTAAAAGGGCAGGATACAAGATACTTGCTATTCCTCAAAGTGTCATCTGGCACAAAGTGTCAAGAAGCTCAAATACAATTACCACAGATAAAATCAACTCTTTTCAATCATATTATCTTGCGAGAAACGGTTTGATATTCGGCACAAAAATTTTATCATTTCCCCAAAATATTATTTATTCGATTGCGCAGTTGCTTATTAAATTCCCTGCATATATATTATTAAAATGCAAAGACATGAAGTCAAGATTATTTTATGCTAAAGGAATTATTGACGGGATCACGTATGCTGTATCAAAAAGTTAAAAGGATAATTGTCAGTTTTCTTCAGGAAAACTTTGTAGCAATCTTTTTATTTATATTCACTCTTGAAATTTATATCCATAATCTTTCTTCTTCAATCTATGGCGGAGATTCCGGCGATATCGCAACTGCGGTAATTACCAATGGTGTCGCGCACCCT
>DNNS01000485.1 GCA_003497555.1 Spirochaetia bacterium | reverse complement strand
GTTGAACCTCTGCTTGGATTTATTCCTTCGGTAGTGCTCGGAGCTGCCGGAACAGCAGCAGCTTTCTTTTTTTACAACCGGTTTGTACCTCAGCATACTGATGCTGCAGCCATGATAATTCCTTCTGCCATTTCCACCATTTTTGTGGGTTTTATAATATTGACTACCAGGTACAAGGCCATAACCCAGGTTATCGGCTATCTGATTCTTGAAAACGGAATTTTTATTTTCAGTATGCTGCTGCTGGTAGCTATTCCGATGGTAATTGAAATGGGCATGCTGCTTGATTTATTTGTGAGTGTGTTTGTAATCTCAATAATAACAAATCACATCAACAGGGCGTTTTCTTCTCTTGATACGCGCCGGAAAAATACGCTTAAGGAGTAAACAGTGGTATATTTTCTTTCTTTTTTTCCCCTGCTTGCCGCTCTTGCCGCCTTTACCTGTTCATCCGATCGAATACGTCCCTGGATTATTCCTTTTACTGCGGTTTTGCACAGCGCAGGAGTTATAGCTGTGATTTTTTTCCCTCAGGCCGGAAGTAATACTTCATGGCTGGTTCTTGATCCGGCAGGAAAATTTATTCTTTCCGCAGTCAGTATTCTCTATCTGATATGTTCGTTTTATACCGTAAGCTATCTGCATCAGCGCAAGGAAAGGCCGAACCGGGTTTTTACAGCTTCTTTTTGTGCAGTTATTGGTACAATTACTCTGGTTATATGGTCGCATCATCTGGGACTTCTGTGGATAGCCATGGAAGCAACCACTTTAGTTTCAGCGCCTCTTATATATTTTAACCATTCCAAAAGAAGCATTGAAGCTACCTGGAAATATCTTCTGGTAGGTTCGGTTGGAATTGCACTCGCATTGCTTGGAACATTTGTTTTAGCCTATGCCGGAATTAAAGGCGGTCTTGAGCCCACCATGGTTTTGGATGGATTTTTATCAGGCGCAGCCGCAATATCCAAACCCTGGCTGCACGTTGCAATTATTCTGCTGATAGTCGGATATGGAACAAAAATGGGACTTGCTCCCATGCATACCTGGAAGCCTGATGCTTACGGCGAAGCGCCCGGCGCCGCAGGCGCAATTTTTGCCGGGGGAGTTACCAGTGCAGCATTTATTGCTTTGTTCCGGGTTTATCAGATTGCAGTTTCAGCCGGTGAATTTCAATTCATTTCACGGATTTTAACCGGTATGGGACTTTTTTCCATGGCCGTAGCTGCCGTATTTATGCTGAATCAGCGGGATTTTAAACGCATGCTGGCATATTCCAGTGTGGAACATATGGGTATACTGGCCTTTGGACTCGGCCTTGGAACCGATGCATTATTCGGGACTTTTCTGCATATTACGGCTAATATGTTTACCAAGGGGCTGCTTTTTTTATCAGCAGGAAATATTCAGCGGGCATATGAAAGCAAGCATACCGATCAGGTAACCGGAGCTATACTGAGACTTCCGTTTTCCGGTTCGTTATTTCTGACCGGCTTTTTTGCTATTACCGGCTCGCCGCCTTTTGCTCCCTTTATCAGTGAATTTTCCATACTAAAAGCGGCTTTTACCTCAGGCCGTTATTTCTCTGCTGCGTTTTTTCTGATGTTTTTAATGATCATATTTATCGGTATGGGAAATACTGTTCTTAAAGTAGTGCAGGGGAATGTTCCGGAAGATGTAGTTCAGAAGAGATACAGGGAACGGCCTGGTATTATCTGGCCGTTGTTTATTTTTTTAGCGCTGATGCTGCTTTTCGGAGTATATATTCCGCCGGCAATTAAAGAAATGATTTATAACGCTGCCGGCTGCCTGGAGCATATTATATGACAGAATCTTCGGCATTTGCCTTCCTGACAAACAGCAGCGCTTTGCCGCTTGAGGCGATTCCATTTATTGATTATGAACGCCTAATAAATATTATTAAAGCAGAAGCAGCCATGGGTAAACGCCTGGTTTCATATTTCGCAAGTGCAGCAGAGAAAACAGATTTTTATGATTTGTATGCAGTATTGGCTGATGATGAAATGAACTGTCTTCAGGTTATTCGTTCAGTAATCAGCGGCGGAACGCTTGACTCAATTACTCCATACTGTCCGCAGGCGCATATGTTTGAACGTGAAATAAGCGAACAATTCGGCATAACTTTAGCCGGACATCCCTGGTTCAAGCCGTTACGCTATCATAAATCTTTTACCGGCCGCGATGCCTGGCACAGAAAAGAAAATATACTGCCTGGCGTAACTGATTTTTACCGGATCGGCGGCGAACAAATTCACGAAGTCGGCGTAGGCANNTTCCGTTTTCAATGCCATGGCGAGCAGGTATTTCATCTGGAAATCGCCCTGGGTTATCAGCATAGGGGAATTGAAAAAGCCATGATCGGGTCTCCGCATAAGCGGAGCTGTTATTATGCAGAAACTGCAGCCGGCGATACAACCATTGGACACACTGCTGCTTATGCCGGAGTTATTGAAGCGCTCTGCGGAACAAAAAAAACCATGAAAGCGCAGGTTATTATTGCCGTTGCGCTTGAGCTTGAAAGACTTGCCAATCATACAGGCGATTTGGGCGCCCTTTCCGGAGATATCGGTTTTCTGCCTACGGCCGCTTTTTGCGGAAGAATCAGGGGGGATTATCTTAATCTTACCGCACTGCTCTGCGGCAGCCGGTTCGGACGCGGCCTGGTTGTGCCCGGCGGAAGCGCTTTTGATATTGATCGGTCGTTAGCCGATGAAATAACAGGCAAACTGAAAAAACTGAAAAAAGAAACCGCCGTAGCGCTTGACCTGCTTTTTGAAAATCAATCGGTCCTGTCCCGCTTTGAAGGCACTGGAATTTTGGAATCAAAAACCGCCCTTGATTTGGGTATAGTAGGACCCGCAGCCAGGGCTTGCGGAATAAACAGGGACACGAGACTCTCACATCCCGACGGTATATACCGTCATGTACGGATTCCAGCTGCAATACATGACAGCTGCGATGTATTCGCCCGGGCCCTGGTCCGCAAACAGGAAATATTTCATTCAATTGATTTTATTTCAGAGCAGCTTGAATCTTTACCTGCAGAAGAAATATTTAGCGCCTGCGGCAAACCCGCTCCTGATACTTTTGCTGTTTCCATGCAGGAAGGATGGCGCGGGGAAATATGTCATGTGGCGCTTACCGGCGCAGACGGGGTGGTTAACAGATATAAAATTAC
>DNNS01000388.1 GCA_003497555.1 Spirochaetia bacterium | reverse complement strand
AAATTTAGTACACAGGGGCGGGCTTTTCTTTCTAATAGAAATAAATTTGCACAGTGGGAGAAAAAAGAGTATGCCCCATGTTGTCAAGCATTTTCTGCGGACTAAAGAGGCATACCCAAGAAAAAAAATCATACCCGTTGCAGCTTTGCGGTACAAAAAGATTTCATTTTCTGATTATTGTTCAGCTGTTTTTTCAAGCGCAATGCCGGCCATCAGCGCGGCGCAGGCTGTTACTCTCGGCGCATATGGAAGCATTCCCGCTTCCAAAGAGCTTTTACCGTCTCCGGCCAAATAAATATTATCTCTGATGTTTTTTATTTCCAGACCGCCGGGTCTAAGGCCGCAGATGCCGCTGGCAAAAATACACAATTTACCGGAACCGGCAAATGTTTCATACATCATTTTTTTGGCTGCTGCCCGGTCAAAGGCTTCAAAAATAATATCACAGGGACCGAAGATTTCAGAGGAATTTTTTTCATCAAGACTGATTTCATGCCTGATAATGCGCACAGCCGGATTAATGCGTAAAAGATGCCCGGCCAGCGCCTGGACCTTGGGCAGGCCGATATCTTCCATAAAAAACTGCTGCCGGTTAAGATTGGAGGCCTGTACACAGTCTGAATCCGCAATGATAAAATGCTCAAATCCGCTTCGCACCAGACAAAAGGCAATATTGGAACCGAGACCGCCGGCGCCGGCAATACCGATACATTTGCTGCGTATGGCCTGATAAACGGCATCAGGATAAAATCGGCTGATGGCAGCGGTAAATACATTCATTCATCCGCCGCCGACAAATGATACTATTTCAATACGGTCATTGCTGTTAACAGGAGTTTTCTGCCAGCTGCTTTTTTTTAACACAACACCGTTAATCTCTACCGCAACTGTTTCCGCGTCAAGGTTCATTTCTGTCAGCAGTCCGCTTACATTTTCGCAGCCGGTCTGCTGTTTCTGACCGTTAATAATTATATCTTTCATTTCAGGAAAGAGCCTGATCAAGATCGGCAATAATATCATCAATATGTTCAATGCCGATGGAAAGACGTATTAGTTCCGGGGGCAAGCCTGCTTCACGCTGCTGTTTTTCAGAAAGCTGGGAATGAGAGGTGCTGGCCGGATGCAGAGCCAGGGATTTGGCGTCTCCGACATTGGCCAGATGCGAAAATAATTTTAATTTTTCGATAAATTTTTTCCCGGCAGGAACTCCCCCTTTTACCCCGAATACAACCATACTGCCGAAACCGCGCTTTAAATACCGGGCAGCAGTAATATGTGCCGGATCGCTTTCCAGGCCGGGATAGCGTACCCAATCGACTTTTTTATGTGCTTTTAGGAAGTCAGCGGCTTTTTGGGCATTTTCACAGTGCCGCGGCATACGCAGGTGCAGGGTTTCAATTCCCTGCAGAATAATCCAGGCATTATCAGGAGAAGTGCAGCCTCCCAGATTACGCAGGGGTACAGTGCGCAGCCGCAGGGCAAAGGCAATATGGGAAAGCTCGTCCGGCAGATCATACGCCCAGCGCAAACCGTGATAATTGGCATCAGGTTCGTTAAAAAGCGGAAAGCGTTTATCTTTCCAGTTGAAAGTACCGGCATCAGTTACTGCTCCGCCTATAGCAGCGCCGTGCCCGCCCAGCCATTTGGTAAGCGAATTAATTACAATATCGGCGCCGTATTCAATAGTGCGCAACAGGTAGGGAGTGGTAAATGTCCCGTCTACCAGCAGCGGGATGTTATGTTTTTTGGCAACAGCTGAAACTGCCTTGAGATCGGTAAAATCCAGCGCCGGGTTTCCGATTGTTTCAATAAAAATCGCCCGGGTCTTATCAGTAACTGCTTTATCAAAATTATCCGGGCTGCGGGGATCAACAAATTTTATTTTTATTCCCAGATCGGGCAGTATAACATCAAACATGGTATAGGTTCCGCCGTAAAGATTATGCGCAGAAATTATTTCGTCCCCGGCCCGTGCCAGGGTTATTATGGCGGAAAAAATTGCATTGGTACCTGAAGCAAAAACTACGGATGCAGCTCCGCCTTCCAGGGCAGTTACGCGCTTTTCAAGAATATCATGCGTGGGGTTGGTCAGGCGCGAATAAATATTACCGAGTTCTTTCAGGGCAAATAGATTGGCTGCATGTTCGGTGTTTTTAAATACAAAAGAACTGGTACGGTAAACCGGCACAGCGCGGGAAAGGGTTTCGGTATCTGGCGTATGCCCGGCGTGCAGAGCAAGCGTTTCAAAATGATAATTCATATTTCCTCCAAAGTGAAATTATAATATAAAAGGACGGTATTTCCAAAAAGCGAAAGGGCTGCTTGACATTTTAAAAATGATGAATTATAATAAAAGAATAAAGTGCTATATAGCACTATGTAGCACTTAATGGAATTATATTAAGGCAAACATAATGAATAAAATTGACTTTGCAAGAAAATCTTTTACCGCTTTTAACGGCAGAAAATTTCAGGTTACTTACTGCCGGATAAACGGCAACACACCCGGGCCTGTGCTTTCGCTGGTTGCCGGGCAGCACGGTATGGAACATATCGGGCCCAACATGCTGAAATTACTGATTACTGAAATTAAAAATCTTGATTTTAACGGTACCTTATATGTTTGCCCCTGCGCCAATCCGCCGGCACTCGAGCTTGATTATGAATTCTATCCGGAACAGGAAGATTTATCCAGACTTGATGAATATTATTATTCGGTTTTCCGGCACAGTTATTGTGTATTCGGTCTGCACCGGCAGAGTGAAAAGAAAAACTGGTATAACATGAACCGTCTCTGGAACAGAAAAGAGTCCCGGGGCATTGCCGGAGAAATTACCGACTGGTTATGGAATGAAATAATATTACCGGCCGATGTAATTATAGATTTTCACAGTCTGCAGGCAGAAAAACCGGTTATTTTTAATTCCGATCAGCGTTCCGTAATGTTGGCAGGATTATTCGGTATTGAGGCAGTGCTTGATACCGGTGAAAACAGCATTGATGATTATAAAAATCATACCTTAATCCGCCAGATACATACTATAAAACCAAAACTCGGATTCACGGTTGAATTTTCAAAACAGCACGGTCTCAAAGAAAGCGAATATTCTATCGGTCTGCAGGGAATTAAAAACATTATGAAGTCCATAGGAATGATCGGGGGAGACATTATACATGAGCGGCCGGTTTATTTCATTACCAATAACAACGCATGCGAACTAAGAGCTCAAAGCAACGGGCATATCCGTTATTTTTTTGAACAATATGCGCCGGTTAAAACCGGTGATGTTGTTTTTGAAATAAGCAATTTGGAAACGCTGGAGATAACAGAAAAACATAATGCGCCGGTTAACGGCATTATGAGCAGCCGCCTACCGGGCGCCGTAGCCAAACCGGGAGAAATTGTCTGCTCCCTGGCGGAGGCAAAATTACTTTTTCCTGCCGGTAAATGTCTTGAAAAGGTTCCTGTTCTGCAAAAGGTCTGAAAAATATGAGTACTGCCAGCAAATATAAAAGCATAGAAAAAAGCATATTGCACGATATTCATACCAGTCAGTATACCGATAAAATTCCCTCGGAAAGAGCACTGGCCAAAATTTATCATGCCAGTCCGCTCACGATTCGCAGAGCGCTTGAGAATTTAACAAAAAAAAATATTCTCCGGCGGGTCATGGGCAGCGGAACTTATCTTAATGCCGATTATAAAAGTGAAATATCAATTTTTCTTTCCAATACCGGCGAAATCTGTTCTGCCCTGCGAACTGCTCTGAAAATAAAATTTCCCTACATTGCTTTTAATATTTCCAGCCAGCCGGGCATCAGAGATGAAAACTTTTATCACAGTTACGATATTCTGTCTGATTTGTCCTACTGCCCGTTCGCTTATGAAAATTTGTTTCTTCCGATTAAGCCGCAGACCATACAAAAATATCTTGATGAAAGCCGTTATTATACAGGCGCATTTAATATCCACCGTGAAAACGGCAATTGCTACGGATTTCCTCTGCTTTTTTCTCCGCGCGTACTGGTATATAACCGGGAACTGCTGCGCACACTTACCGGCGAATCGACTTTACGGAATTTTGAAAATTCGGATCTTGTTTCACTGCAAAAAAAAATTACCGCTAAAAAAAATATTTTTCTTTTTGATGCGTTCAGTAGTCCCAAGGTAATCATTCTTTCTTATGTATATGCAAATCTTGCAGCAGCGCCGGCAAACCGGGAAAACCTTGATTATATACCGCCTGATGCTTTTGAAAAAGGTCTTGAAAATTTCTGGTTATTTTATAAAAAGACGCTGGCCGGTCAGGCTGATTTCAGCAAGGGCAATGTACTTTTTTCCTTTGCCTATCGGCAAACCATGCAGCTGCTGCAAAGAAAGCTTTCCTTTCCCTGGGATATTGCGCCTGTTCCGGTAAAAAACACTTTTAAGATTATTACGCCTGCATCAGAGTCGCTTTTTATTACCAAGAAATGCAGAAATCCGGAAATATGCACGGAAATATGCGAATATTTTCTTTCTGCTGATATGCAAAATATTTTTTCCCGTTTTAAATACGGCATACCGGTTTTAAAATCATCCGCGCTTTCCGGCATAGGAGATTCCCCGTATCGGGATGATATTTTTTTCAGTGAAATTAAACACTTTATATATCATTATTCGTTTTTCAGTAAAGATCTCATGAATACGTTTATAGCCAAATGTCATGAACTATTTAAGCAAAAGATTGGCTTTCCGGATTTTTGTAATGCGATCCGGGAGTTATATAAATCGCAGGACAACTCAATCCGCGATCGTATGCAGGTTGCCCGTCAGGCATATTTTCAGGGTATGGATGCCGGATTGCCTTACACAGGAGAATAATAAACGCCAGGATACTAAGCCGGACAGAATCAATGTATCGGGTAAAAAATTACAGGAGTGCATATGAATAAGAAATCAAAAACAACAACAGGAAAAACCATACCGGTTCAGAGTCCATTCTTTTCTGCCCGGATTTCCTGCGCTGATGATATCAGCATGACGGAAATTAATACCAAAAATTTTTTCCGTTTTTTAGAACCCCTGCATTTTGATCTCGGTCTGCAGGCCGGCCGCCAGTATGATCTTTTTAAATATAATATGCTGGCAGATAAAGTGCGCTGCGAATATAAAAGTCATACGCAAAATGCAAATAGCAAACAGCCGTCAGCAGTTATATGCGGAAGCGCTTTTGATCTGGATATCGCCTGTCGGTTTGAATTTTTACCAGGCGAACGGGCTATAATAATTACAGCCCGGGTGAAGAAAAACGGTTTCATGCAGCATAAATATCAGCTGGTTTTCGGTTTTGCCTTTCGTGAACTCAGTAATGGCTGTGCGGTTTTGCTGCCGGGAAAATCCGGCTGCGGGTATTTCCGTTCACAGGAGCCGTCCGGGCAGGAAATTTATGATGAGGATAGTCACGGCACTTTTCCCCGGGCGCAATTTTTACCGGAACACAGAATATTCGTCTGTTCTGCCCGGGAACAGCGCTGTATGGAAATAAGCGGAGATACGCTGGATTTTTTCAGTTTTAATACTGCGCCGGGGACAGCTTTCTTCAATATTTATGGGCCTGATGCCTGGCTGGGAAAAGAGCAGGAGCATACCGCTGCCGTAAAGATACGTTTCCTTGATAAAGACCAGTTACCGGACAATCTGCCTCTTGCGATTGCGTCGCAGCGGTACATCTGCAGCAAAATACTGCCGGTATATACACTGCGTCCTGTAAAAGCATACAGCAAGGTAAGGCTTAAAAAAAACCAAAAGATTATTTTGGAACAGGTGCTTAAAAACAAAACACTGCTGAATCTTTCCGGACTGGCGGACGGCAGTTACATTCTTGAAACAATAACTGAAGCGGAAAAATCCAAATGTATTTTTTCCGAACCGATTGAAATTTTAATTCGTCAGTCTGCCGAATATAGCAGTAAAAAAAAGTCGCTTGAAAATTTTCTTTCTTTATATAAAAGCAAAACCGGAAATGCTGTTGCCCGGGTAAGAATAGCCTTGTTAAAATGGAAATTATCAGAACTTGCTCATTATCTTACCTGCCGGGAACAAACCCAGATAAACGGCCTTCTTAAAGACTCTTTCCGCATTGCAGATGCGCTTGGGAAAAATGAACCGGCTGTTTTGCCTGAAAGAAAAAAAGTAATTTATGAGAATAATTTATTTGCATCTCTGGATAATTTTAAAATCATCGGCGCCGGTAAAATTCAATTTTCCAGGGAAAATGGCATGCTGCTTGAACCGGTACTTACCATGAATCTCTGGAGTGAATTCAGTCTTTCCGGCTCCTATATGATTGAATTTGATTATTATTCTCTGGAGGGAAGCAAAGGCGGAACCATGATTCAGCTCTGCGGCCGGCATCCCAATCCGGTGTGGGATTACAGTTTTATGCCCAGCGCTTCGGGCGGGAGCATGAATTATTATAATTTTGGTATTTTTTGTTATCATTTTTCTTTCGCCCGGGGGCAAAGCCTTAATGTTAAAGGCCCTATACAAAAACATGTATGCAATTTCCGTAAAACCGGCAAAGGATTTTATATTCTCAGTCAAATACCCGACCCGGTAAATCAACCGTTACAATGGTACAAGGTTTCTTTTATAAAAAACAAAAACCGCTTTCTTTTTTTTGTTAATCAAAAACTGGTACAGGAATATATTGACGAGGGCCATCAGGGGCCGGTACTGGAAAAAGGAGCTTTCGGCATTCGCAACTGGTCAACCAAACGATCGTATTTTAAAAATCTGATAATTTCAAAAATATAAAATACAATGCACTTATAAAAATTAGATAAAACAGGAGCAATAACGAGCGCAGCTGAAACAATGAAAATATAGTTCTC
>DNNS01000591.1 GCA_003497555.1 Spirochaetia bacterium | reverse complement strand
TAGCTGCCGGTAATTTTCTTTTTTCCATGCCGTCTTACGACGATGTTCTGCTAGTGGTTAAATCCGCAAATACTTTATCTTCAGATACGGCAAATTATTTTAAAGCCGCAAGACTCATTCCTGATGCAAACGTTTGTACCATTACTGTAAACGGAACTACCGGAACAGTAATCAGTAAAGCCATACGAGATCAAATGGCGCTTGATATTAAAAATTACCTGATTAACAATAACCTGCAGAGTAAAATAAATTATATTATTTTAAGCGCCGGGTTCCCGGTTATGGCATGGGATGATACTGCCGCTACCAAAAAGAGCCTGGTAGATGTATATATTATGCACTATTTGGGAGATAATTATCCGTCATCATGGGTAGACAATAATCCATATGCTTTTATCAGAAAAGACCAGTACAACGATCGAACCAATATCAAATTCAGCCATAATAAATACGGATATTACATACTGAGCCGCCTTGACGGACCAAGCATTTCCGCCATTAAAAAAACTATCGACGGTTTTGGAGCTTCAGCCTATGAGTCATATAAAAGCGGTGTAAAATATGTACTCGATACAACCTATATGTATTCCGGATTCAAATATCCGGAACTCCAGACCGAGCTCGAATCAAGAGGGGTTACCTGGCTTCATTATCTTACCAATAACGGCATTATACATGATATTTCCGGAATAAATTTTCTTGACGCCAACTGGGTGAATGATACAACCGGGGCATATGCACGGGGATGTGAAATTTCCTGGTATCCGCATCATTTCAAGCATCTTTCATTTAATCCCGGTTCTGCAATGATGGTGTACAGGTCTTTTCCGACCGGCGCCGGCAGATTCGCAGCCATGGAACAGGGTTTATATTATTTCCAGGGCGGAACTCATGCCAGTATGATGAAAACCGACGGTACTGATTATGAAATGCTTAATATGTCGGATGTAGAAATCAATCAGGATAATAATACCTTATGGTGCGCTCTGGGGCAAAGATCGGAACACCAACTGGTCAGCAGCGGATCGCATACCACGGTAGAAGTGGAAAGCAGGAATGGAAACGGTATTGCTGTTTATGGTAAATCCGGAACTCTGCTTGCCAGGTATACCGAAGAGAATACCGGCGGCGGTTTGCTGTGTAATGCTGTGTATGAGATCAAATATGACTCTTACAATAAACGCATGTGGGTAGGTACTTTTGAAGGGGTTTGTTATTATGATATTCAGGGAGGGGCATGGCATACGCCAAGCGGCCTTTCTCATCCAAACGGTGCAAGGGTAAGAGAATTTTATATTGATCCCACTACTGCAGGAAAATATATTTATGTAACTTATGCCAGGGGAAGAACCTCAGGACGGGTACCGAATGCCCTTGCCAACTGGACAAGGGTATTTGAATATAATATCCAGACCGATACTGTGACTATAAAAAATTTCGGTATATCATCTTACTTTTATGCTGCAAGCATAGTAAAAACCCAGACCAATGTATTCTGGATGCGTTACATGACTAATAATTGCCAGTCTTATATTGTAAAAATTATAAATAATTCTATAGTAAATACCGTAAATCTTGCCAATATAGGCGGTAAATCTTATGTGCCGATTGCGCCGCTTGATTATAACCGGCAGAATTTAATTTATGCCTCGTACGGCGGAGTTACCAATATTTTTGTTCCTATCGGCACTACCAATGCTTCAGCTGATATAAAAGTCGGGGTGCTGCGGATAAAAGACGACGGAACAAGTATAACTGCAAATGTCTGGGGATCTTCATTGTGGTACGACTCTACCAATTATATCTATACCGGGGACCGTATTCATCAAAATCCCTTTGCTCCTGAAAAGATTTATCTCAGCACAAGAGACTATATGGATTTTGAGTCCCGTACCAGGGGAAAAGTAATTGAGTTCAGTGAAACAGGAACTGCCGGAATATCTCTTGCCACCGGTGACACTTTAAGGGGAATTAATGACATAGTTTTTGATAATGAAACAACCGGTAAACTATGGATAGCGCGCTATCAGAATTTTCATGTAGCCCAGCATTTCATCTATGAATTTTTTCCATACGGTCTCTGCGGCGCCGGGGGCGGATTATCTCATGATACCTATTATTATGATAACGACCTGCTGTCTGGTTCTGCATCATCCGGTGATATGATCAGCACTTCTTACGTTGATTATTATCTTTACAGCGGCGGCCTGAGCGCTCCTTCTGCCCCTTATCAGATGCGGGGTTTGGCGCTTCGTCTGCTTGACGGCTACTATTTCGCCGAAGCGCGTTTTGGTTCCATGCCTGCGTATCCTGCCCAGGGCGGATTAGGCCATATCGGCCATATGCTGGTTATGGACCCCAAAAGCGCTCCCTATGCGCCGAGGGTAGATTTTACCGCAATCAATTATAATATTTCATTTGACAGTATAACCGGCGAATATACCCTGAAAGCAAAAATATTCACGCCTGTGCTGGGCAGCGCTAAAAATACCTTTTTAGCCGCTACGATCAACAGTACAACCGTATCACTGCGCAATGAAAGTCAGACTCTAATCACTCCCTACAGCATCACCTACAGTTCTTCCCTCAATGAAATAACCTATAAAACAAAAAACGCCATAGGAAACGGGGAAAAATACTATCTTTCTCTCAAATGCGGTATAAATGGCATAAAAAATTCCATGGGCGCTTCATTAATCAATACACGGCCGGATGAATTTTCCGATGAAATAATTCTTGAATATACAGCCCCGTCAGCAGATATTACAGCTCCGATCGTAAGCGGTGCACCGAATAGTTTTACTGCTTATGCCCCGTTTAATATTAATCTTTTGGTAAATGAAAATTATGGATACTGGAAAACCAACAGCGGTGCTTTTGTACAGTTCAGTACATCCGGAACCGTAATACCGATTGGCAGAACAACTACTTTATATTATTACGGCAAAGACGCAGCGGGCAACACCAGTGCTACCAATACCAGAGTCTATACTCTGGAAATTGCTCCGCAAATTACTCTTGTTTCTCCGTCAGAAGGAAGCTCTTTCCGTGAAGATTCGGCCATTATCGTTTCTGCCAATGCTTCCGATAGCGACGGTACTGTCAGCAAGGTGCAGTTTTATGCAAACAACGTGTTAATCGGAGAAAAAATTCAGACTCCTTACAGTATAGACTGGACAAACCATGCGCCGGGTATTTATTATGTAAAAGCCAGGGCTACAGATAATGCAGGACTTTTTTCTGAAACATCCGCAGTAACAGTAGAAATAAAATCTCTGCTGGACTCAGCTTTGGTTGATGAATGGAGATTCGATGAAGGAAGCGGCACAGTAGCAATTGACAGCGCTTCCAATAATAATGGAACCATAAGCGGTGCTGTCTATACAAGCGCAAAAGATAATACAGGATTGCTGTTTGACGGAATTGACGACAAGGTAGATTTCAATACCAACCTTGGCATTAAAAAAGCCCTTTCCGCAGGCGCCTGGGTAAAACCGGATAAAGCTCCGGAAGGATTAGGAAGGATGATAGCTGCCACTTATGCCTATAATTCCGACTCTACCCTGCGCAGGGGCTGGTATCTGGGCAACCTTTACGGCAGTAATGATAGTATTGCTTTTGGCGTTTATACCACAAACGGAACATACAGTATTACAACTCTCAGCGGATTTTTCAGTAACAATAAAAACCGTTGGGTGCATGTAACAGGCGTATTCACACCCGGAGAATCTGTGGCGCTTTATACCAACGGAGTATTAGCTGCAAGTTCTGCAACCGTAATTACGGAGATTGCGTATAATGACACAATCAAGTTACGTATCGGAGCGCGTGCGGATAACACCACCCAGGCCCGGTGGTCCGGTCTGATTGACGAAGTGACAGTATATGACGGCGCCTTGCCGCAGACCGAGATTGCCCAGCTTGTTGAACAGGCGCCTAATGTACTGCCGGAAATTACCATTACATCTCCAGCCGATGGCAGCTCTTTCCGTGAGGATGCAGTCATTACCCTGGAAGTGCAGGCCAATGACAGCGATGATGCAGTCAGCAAGGTAGAATTTTACATTAACGGACAATATCTTACTGAAGATGCGGCTGCTCCCTATTCGATAACATGGAGCGATCACAGCGCGGGAATATATTCGGTGCAGGCAAAGGTATATGATACTCGCGGCGCAAATGCATCCTCCTCCGCAATTTCCGTAGAATGCTCTTCCCTGCTGGAGACAGCGCTGGTCTATAAATGGAATTTTGATGAACCGGAAGGCGCTGCTGTTATAGACAGTAAAAGCGGACTAAATGGTACATTAAACGGAGCTGTGCGTCAGGTGGTCGGCAAAAATGGAAAAGCTGTATATTTTGATGCAGCTAATGATAATATTTTATTCAGCGGAAACGCGGAAATTACCGGTACCTTAACTGTAGCAGCCTGGGTAAATCCTGATCTTGCGCCAAGCGGAACCGGCAGAATTGTTGCCAATACTTATTATTATTCAGCAGATGGCAGCAGGGGCTGGTATCTTGGCAACACCTACGGATCCAACGATACTTTCGCTTTCGGAATACTTGATCAGAATGGGACTCTGGTGTCTGCCTCTATCACCAATTTTTTTGCTGACCATAAAAACAAATGGGTGCATGTGGCTGGTATATTCAAACCCGGATCATCAGTTTGCCTGTATACCAACGGTATGCTTGCAGCGCAGAAAACTACCGCCATTACCCAAATCGCCTATGAACCGGCAATATATTTTAAAATCGGCGCAAGAGCGCAAAACAATACCCAGGGCTTATGGTCCGGTCTTATTGATGAGGTAAGAATATTTGACGGGGCGCTCGAACCAAACCATCTTGCTGCCCTGGTAACCGAAACCGGGCCTTTGTTTATCGGAGAAACAGGGATGATC
>DNNS01000454.1 GCA_003497555.1 Spirochaetia bacterium | reverse complement strand
GTTGTCTCTTACAAATAAATTTTTCAAGGAGAAAAAATGAAAATACAATCAACAATTATGGTAATTCTGGCAGGCGTTAATCTTTTTGCTGCTGCGATCAAACTGGAATTTCAAAAAGACACTTATCCGGTTCCTCCCTATTTTTTCGGAGAAGCGAATCCCAAAACATTTGAAATTCATAATGATAGAATGGAATATACCAATGACACCCTGCTGCAGTATAAAAAAGAAATGAGAATAACAAGTGAACGCGGACCGTGCGGTACCGGAGCAAATTTTTTCATCTGGGATCAGGGAATATGCATGACTTCAAAAAATCCGGATTATGAAAAATATTTCGGCGAACACAAAATCGGCATGGTGGAAGGTACACAAACCGATGTCAAAATTCCGCTTAACCGCGATCTGCTTCTTTATGATGCGGATGCGCTTGGCATACCCTATGTATATTGCCTGAATATTTTTTCCGATAATGACCGCAGAATTTTAGAATCGGTAGCGGATCTTAAAAAACACATGGGCCAGAGACCGGTATTTGTTGAACTGGGCAATGAAGTATATGCCATTGGATTTAAAACCCGTTTCCCCAAACTTAACGATTATATTGATTTTATTAAAAGAATTTCCCCGCAGATCAGGAATATAGATAAAAACATTAAAATTTCAGTTGTCGGATTCAGCCCGGTTATGTATGCAGAAATGGGTGTGGATTCGGCAAACAAGCGGCCTGAAGCCCTGGCCAGCGACGACTGGGAATATACCCAGGCCGGAAGAATTGAACACTGGAATGAAGAACTGGCAAAAATATCGGCATTTTATGATGCAGTCACCATTCATTATTACAATCGCGTAAGGAAATTCGATAATTTAAAAACACCGGATGATGCCATGCGTCATTTTTTTGCCGGTAATGAATTTTATTATAAAAAAATGACGGAACTTGGAACCGTATTTACCAACAGCGAATTCTGGTGTACGGAATGGAATATTTTCAATGTGGCAATGCAGCAGGCCAAAGATGATGATTCCAAATCCGTATATAATATCAACAAGCAGTCCGGCGCAGCTGTAATAATTGCATCGCTTGAACTCAGAATGCTTGCTACCAAACGATGTACTATTTCATCCCTGCACAGTTTTTATTCGGCCAACGGTTTTGGTCTGGTTAATTTTCTGGATCGGAGTCATCGGGATATCAAGGTTAAATTACCGCAGTATTACACACTCCAGGCTGTCGGCATTATTCTGGAAAAATATAAAACCATGTATTTCCTGTCTCCGCTTAACAGCAATGATTTTTACCGATCAACAGAACTTGACCCGATGAAAACAGAAGTAAAATATCCGCGCGTAGAGACGTATGGATTCGGCGACAGTCTTCCCCGGGTACTGGTTTTATTCAATACCGGGAACAGTGCAGAAGAAGTTTCACTTGACGGGCATAAATTACACCGTATCTGGGCGTATGGCGATCCTGATCCCTTTCCGGATTATCTTGAGCCCAAGAAATATCACTGGACCAGCGCTCCGGATTATATACCCGCAGCACGAAAACCGGATAACGCCTTTGCACCGGCTATCGCTGTTGAGCCGTACAGCATGACCATCTGCGAAATAGACCAGGCATCCGGATTGCAGCTGGTTTATACAGCTTACAAGCAAACCAGAGCGGCGACTCCCAAGGCAGATGTCAGTTATAAGTATACATTCGCCGGCAGCAGCGCCCTGGACGGATGGAATCAAACCCCTTCGGTAAAAACGGAAATAGAAAATGACTGCGTTGCTCTTGAGGGATCTAATTGGGATTCCAAAATCTACAGAAGGATCACTTTATTGCCGGGAAAACAAAAAATCACCATACAGGCAAAAGATCTGATTGCGGTGGAACTGTTAAAATCATGGAAGGAAAAACCTGTGTTTTCCGGTTATATTGACAGCCGGGGGGCGTGGGCAGACAAAGAATGGCCTGCAGAAACAGAGGGCGGGGAATTTTTACTGGTCGTGCGGATCAATGCCAAAACCGGAAACGGCGCAATCCGCGCGCTTTCTCTGGAATCACAAAAATGACTATGCGGATGATTAAGATAAAAAACCTTGCCTGTTATGCGCTGATTAACGGAATCTTGACAGGTGTTCTGTTTTGCGGCCCGGTGCGGATTGCAGAGATCGAAGACCAAAAAAATGGAATTCTGACAGTTGAAAAAATTAATATTGAATTCATGCATCTGGATAAAAACTGGAAATTGGCAATGGAATCCGAAAACGGCGCTGTGGAGAATTATACAAAAAAAAACGGACTGATTGAAATCAACAGTTCTTTGGAATGTGCAGATAAATCAATTTTGCGGTTACATAGAAAAATCAAAAGCATTGAAAATGGATTCGACTGCAGTATTAAAATCACAAGTTCTTCCGGAATAGAATCAAAACGCATGGGTCTGGCGCTTCACCTGCCGCCTGAAGAATATGCCGGCAGACAAATCAGGATCGATAATGAAGATTTTCAGATCCCCGAGCAAACCGGCAATCCCAATCTGCTCCTGAGGGCGGGAGTATCCTGTATTTGTCTGCCGCTAGCCCAGGGGGTGCTGGAAATAACCGGCAGCTGGGATATTGTACTGAGCGACGGACGGAAATGGAATCTCCCCATCAGCTTGATTTTACGCGCACGGCCGGATAGCGGCATTATTAAAGAAAGCAGTATAGCCGCACACATAATTACCGCTGCGGTTTCATCCGTAAAAGATGAAGACATTATCATTGATGGCGCGCAGTGGTTTATCTACCAGGGCTTNNATCTCGATATGTCCAGACTGCTTGATGCGCCGGCCGGCAAACACGGCACTGCCATGGCCAAGGGTGAAAAAATTATCTTTGCTGACGAAACTCCGGCTCGATTCTGGGGAATCAATCTAAAGGAAGAAAATTTATTTCCGGATAATGCTCAGGCAGATGCTATGGCGGATTTTTTATCAAGAATAGGAGTTAATCTGGTGCGTCTGCACAGAATTGATACATCTTCCAAAGGCGCACAGAGCATTTTCGGCCTGGCTCCCTGCAAGAGCACTCGCTTGCTTGATCCGGCTGCGCTTGATCGTTTTGAATACCTGTGGGCTGCGCTTAAAAAAAAAGGCATTTATTTATATTTTGATTTAACCACCGGCAGGGTAATTGGCGAACAAGACGGAGTTAATCCGGCTCTGATCGGAAAACAGTTTTCCATCAGAGAGCATTTTTTCCCGGAACTGATTGATCTGCAGAAAGAATTCGCCGCGCAGATATTAACCCATAAAAATCCCTATACCGGCACGACACTCGCCCGGGACCCGGCGCTGGTTATGGTTGAGATTAAAAACGAAGACTCGTTATTTGAAATGAATTCCGGGCTTAAACCGTTTGTCTATGGCAAGGATAATGATTTTGAGTATCGTTTTTTACAGAAACTGTTTAATGAATGGGTCAGCCGTATGGTTCCTGACCGGGCAGCGCTGGAGGCGCGATGGAAAGATCCGGCAGGCAGTAAAAGAGGGCTGGATAAAACAGAAGATGCATTACAGGGAACAATTGAATTTCCGCTGGATATAAAACGTCTTTTTGCCGGTACCCGGGAAGATCAGGCGCTGATGATTGACCAGGTGCAGAAACAGACAGAAACTGTAACCGGCGAGGATTATTCCCGTGCGCGGCTTGGGGATGTATACCGTTTTTTATATGAAACACAATGCGCCTATTATAAAACCATGCATGAATATCTGCGCAGTATAGGCCTGAAGTGTCTTGTTGCCGGCAGCAGTCACTGGATCAGCGACCCTGCGGATTTACGCGCCAATGCCGGGTTGGATTTTATTGATCGTCATAATTACTGGGCGCATCCGAAAGGCGGCTGGGCTATTGAACAGATCACTTTTGAGGATCGTTCCATGCTTTCTGATCCTCTCGGGGGTATTGTAGGTATATGCGGCCGGCGCCGGGTTTATGGCAGACCGTATATTATCGGGGAATGGAATTTCGGGTTTCCGAATCAGTACACTGCCGAGGGTAATGTTATTATGAGCGCCTATGCTTCCCTGCAGGGTTGGCACGGTTTACAATTTAATATGGTGAATTGTGTTTCTTACCCG
>DNNS01000238.1 GCA_003497555.1 Spirochaetia bacterium | reverse complement strand
AATAAATGAACAGGTAATTGCTCTGTACAGCATCCGGAACTCACTTACAGATTTTACTGAGCAACCAAAAAAAAGTATCCACTCAAATTGTTAAATTAAATATAAAAAGAAAAAATTTAACCGCGAATATACGCTATTTTTATTCGCGTGCATTAGCGGTTTCAAAAATTTTTTATATAAAAAATTTAAAATTTGAGTCAATACAAAAAAAATACTCCATTTTTTCCTGATGCAACATGCATGATGCAGTCTCAAGGCCTTTATTGCCGTCTTTATCCTTAACGCCTTCCACACCGAGGATCCGGTGCCGGTACCCTCAGCGCCTCTCGGCGCGGTTTACTTGTGCGTTTGCTGCTCTGCGGTTTTCTGCAAAGAAACTGGGACATTGTAAATATTCTTTAGTATAGACAAGAATGTATGGGCATCGCTGTTTTTTTAAATTATTCCAAAATTATTTCAAAAAACACCGCACCGTACGGTAGTGTAGCTGTATCAAGAAACAAGCGCAAAATACCGCCGGTCATCTCTGCCGGGATGCGAACCATCCGCGTACCATCTAGATGAAGTGCATATACAGAAGCATTACCGGACCGGGACGTTTTTATTTCCAAATCAAGCCTGGCAGTTTCCAGCAGAACCGGCAGCTTGCCGATTTCAACCATCAGTTGCATGGATTCATTTTCAAATGTTTCCCCGGTATTTAAAGCATTTGGGGAAAAAACAAGCAGGGAATGGACTGCATTCCCGAGAGAAGTGTTTGAGTCAAGGCAAGCAAGCACCACAGAAGCAGGTTTGCTGCATGTTTTTATTCGGACAATGTCTATCTGCACCGGAATGTTTTTTTTTATAATAGCGCCTTCCAGTCGGGGACTCACTACAGTCATAGTTTCGTTTTTCCCGTCCAGCACAATTTCGCAAGTGTCGCTCTGATAGATCTGTTTCTCATAATCGGTCTTGTTATCAACGGTTAGCAATCCGGATTTTTTTAGTGTATCAAGCAAGGCCGGAAATTTTCCGCCGGCAACAGCAGACGTTGAAGCAAACCATTGATTAACCGCAAGCGGAGAAAATTCTTCCGGCACCAGCGAGAGGTCGGGTTTTCCCGGTTTTCCGATCGACCCGCATGCCTTGATCTCCGGATAAGTAATACCGATTTTTGAAAGCATTGCCATTTTTGCGTAATCATCGCCGATTGAGGTAAGAATATGCTTTGGAAAAAGCGTATCATGTGAAAGTGTCAGTTCAACAGTATGTTTAGCCTTGCTGACATCACCGCGAAACCAGGCAAGCGCAGTCACCACTTCTGATGCCCTGGATATCGGGTCAAGCGCGCTTTCAAAACCACAGAAGGGGCCGTAATTTACTTCCATCACAACTGCAGGAATATCGCCGTGCGCAGCTAATGAATCCCAATTCTGGAGCGCGGCATAAGCGCCGAAGTATAAACCGCGCTCATGGCGGTAGCGGCTGGGAGCACTATGGGAATATTCAGTCATCATAAAAGGCCGGTCCAGAAATCTGATTAATGCAGCTGCCCGGAAATAACTTGAATTTAGTGAACTTGCATGACTGATTGACATGTCCATTTCCGGCCAGATGGTTGTGGCTTTTGATTTTATTACCAGGTTTTTACTCTTTACCGGCCCTGGGTGATTATGGTAGTTGTGCTGCGCTATAACTGACATTTTTGCGCGTACCGGTATCTCCATAGTACGTATAATCATGTCCCATTGATTTAAAAGTCCGGGATAACCTTTTTCGCGTATAAGGTTAATATACCAGTCAGTAATATCAGCCATTGCCTTCATCAGGACACACACCGCGTCATGAGCTTTCGCATCTCCTTTTCTCAAAAGCGCTTCAGTAATATCAGATACTGCATTGAGTGAGGCATTCGGATCATTCCAGGCTTTATTAAGCTCCTTGTCAGATTTATATTTCGATATAAGAAATTCCTTAAACAGCGGGGTAAATTTTTTCATGAATACGTCGTCATGGAGTATGAAATCCTGTTCATTTACAGGCTCGAGTACCGCAATAACAGGATCATCTTTAAGCTTCATCATGCTATAGGAATTGTAGTGATTTAACAGATACGTAAGAATTACTTCCCAGTGGCGTTTCCATTTGGGATTAAAAATGATGTCATACCGTCCCTCAACCGGGGGTCTGTAGCCACTATTTGCAAACCCCTGGTTCATAACACTAAGATTCACGTAAACACCATTTTGTTTTAAACAAAATATAAGGTAATCAAAGCGATCAACCGCGTCTTTATTGAATTGAATTTCATCCGCGTTTTGGGGCAGCCAGCCTGGAGAGTCGTATGCTGTCATTTTAAAAGGGGGGCGGAAACAGGCTACCAGAAATAAGTCAATGCACTGTATTCGGAGCATATTATAGCCCTGCCGGGCATAATCTTCTGCAAATTTTTTAATAGATTCTTTCGGCACATCGTCTAGACTAAGCCGCCAGGGCGTAGCGTTTCGGGCAAAAAATTTTACCGCTTTGTTTGGGTCCTTTTCAAAAGCAAGATGCCCTTCAGCATTAACTATAAGCCGTCCGAGAGAACCGGCAGGAACACGTTTTTCCGGCAGATCAGAAAAATCAAGTGCGGTTCCTGCTTTAACGGTTACCTTCGTCATATCAAGCGCTTTCCATTCCGGCCCTTCCTTGATCACCAAGAGAGCCGCTTCATCTATGCCCCGCCCTGGTTTCGCGCATATAAAACGCCAGCCTGCGGAACCGCTGTATACTTTAGCCGCAAAAATGTTTTTACCCGTTTTAACCGGCATTTCAATGATATGATCATCCGGTATAAAATCATGTGAAACATTACCTTCTTTCATTGTGCTAAAAAATAATTTGCCGTTTATGTAAAGTTCCATCCACCAGTCAGCTGCAACACCAATTACCATAGTACCGGAATCTTTGCTTTCAAACATTTTATACAGTATTGCGCAGTCCCGTGATTTAAATTCATTTTTATTTAAAGCCGCCAGATCAATACTGCCGTTAGCTGCTTGAATAAAAAACGGTTTTACCGTGCCGATCGAGCCTGTTAAGGCATCGGGTATTTCATCAATTTGTGTTGGAGGTGTACTATTTAAAAAAACTCTCCAGTTATTATCTCCCAAGTTAAAGGGCAAAGGCAGGGGGATTTCTTTAAACGCAATCGGCCCAAGAAAAACCGTGGCTGTTTTACCATAGGCTCCGAATTGCATACGCGGAGCAGCCAGAGTTTCTATGCTGTCAGTGTCAGCAATAAAAGTTTTACGAATAAGCTGCCACTCTTTGGACACAGAAATAACATACGAAGGTTTTGTGGAAAAAACGGTAAAGGGTTTTCCCATTAATGCAATAACTGCCTCAAAACAACCGGTCTCTGTAGCTTTGCAATAAAAAGATACTTCATACCGGGTCCCCTTCTGCAATTTAAATTTGCCATCAAGATACAACAGCTGAATACTCTCTGATTTTGGATAAATTTTCTTTATTTCCAGCGCTAAAGCTGGCTGATTTGAAGGGGTTTTTATATCAGGACGGATACCGATACTCGCTATTTCTTCGTTTTGAGGCCACAGCACAATATTGCCGGGGATTTTTATATCTGCTTCAACAGCCTGCTCCGTTTTGTTATTCCCTGCTTCGGCTTTTTGTATTACGGCTTCTCCGGTGATATCGGAAAATACCGCCGGGCCGAACCAAAAACCAGGTTTGGTTTTTCCATATTTATTAGCAAGAAAAATTGTTGGAAGGATGAATCTGCCGCTTAAATTTTCTTTTGCCGTAAATGACATGGCAATTTTTTGCCACTGCGTTCCAATATTCATTTTTATGAAAGAACCGGGCAATACTGTATCGCCCGCAGCACTGTGCAGGGTCATCAGACGGATATCCTGCACAGGAACTGATGCTTTAGAGAAAAATGATATTCTATATTTATGGCCCGCTTTAAGTTCTCCATTAAAAATAAAGCGTAGCTGGATATCGCTGCTTTGGGCTGCCTCGCTTATTTCTTCAATGGAAATCATTAAAGTATTATCACCGTCAGGCGTTTTTATATCCGCCGATGACTCCATTGCTGCTTTATTGTTCTTTGTAATTAATAATTGCATATCATCGAGTTTTTCATAATTCCATTTTTTAAGTTCAAGTGCAGCAACATACCCTGATGACAGTAAACAAACAACGATTAGCGGGAAAAAATTTCTTTTGGCAGACATGATCTTACTCCTTTTTGTATTTTATCGGAAAATACCATTTTATTTATTATAGAATCACATATTATTCTGCCATAGAATACTCTCCTGTGATGCGGTTGTTTGATTCATCAATCTTTATTAATTCATTTTTATTAGATACAGCCATTATCATTATATTCATTGTAATTCCTTATTAATCCTCTTCAGCTTTGCCGAATACATTTTTTATCGCATTGAGGTATCCATAACCGTATTGTGTGTCCGGTTCCAGATAAGACCCCTCGGTCCATTCATTCCAGCATGCCAGAGTGATCATTCCTCCGGTTTTTCCTTCTTCGGTGAGTTTACCAAGCCAGCGCAGCGCTTTTTCAAAACGTTCAGGTGTGTTATTTACTATTATTGTGCCGAACGGATATCCGACATTTTCAAACATATCTGATTGAACAGTCCGCGGGCTGCAATCCCATCCCATGCAGGCAACCGGGTTAAAGGGCAGTTTGATTTTATCGCAGAGATCGCTTATTCTGGGTTTATTACGTTCAAACCACACGCCATAATCAAGCGCAGGAAATTCCGGGCCATAGTGGCCTCCCCAGCCGTAGTTAGAAGTAATATCAAATCCTGCATCCAGAAGAAATTTATTGGCTTTATCAAATCCATCATTGATTTTCGGAAGTCCGTCCACACGCGCGTCAATCAAAAGTTGCCCCAATCCGGCCTTATTAACCCGGGCACGAAAATCATCTAATAATGATCTGAGCACATCAACGCCGCCGACATCTATTGCCATCTGCTCCGGCAAAAATATGGAGTAATAAAGTTTCCCATCAATTTTCAGATAGTTCGGTCTGGTCAGATAATGCTCTATGCAGTAATCCGTACACCGGCGGAAAGTATCAGGATCTGTTGTTCCGCTCCAGGCCGGTTCATGCGGTTTCGCATATGTACCGGGATGAGAATGATGCGGATGGTGATTTGCCCACATCAGCGCAAATTTAATCTCTTCGCAATTATAAGCTTCCAGAAAACCGTCGTTCAGGCATCGTTCCCGGTACAATCCGTCTTTGAAATAATACCAGTCAAAGATAAAAGCGTCTATCCCATAAGCGGTTGCTGCGTCTATTTTCTGGGCCATAACCGCAGGATCAGATTCGTCCTGATATCCCCATAAAGGAACTTTGGGCTGGCAGTGTCCTTCAAAGCGGGGAGCTGCATGTTGGGCCACACGCCATTCAGTCCATCCCTTGCCATGAATTTTTTCGCATCGAG
>DNNS01000430.1 GCA_003497555.1 Spirochaetia bacterium | reverse complement strand
CATTATCGTCGCTTATGTGGGAACAGGATTCCATGCAAATCTGGTTTTCAGGTACTCTGTATGACCTGGCGTTGACATCCGGCGGAGCAAAGCTTTACGGACATGGGCAAAAAGATCGGACAGAAAGCATAAAAACAGACGGCGTGCTTTATACTGTTACACGCGCTTCAGACGGCAAAACCAGATACCGTATCGGATTCCCAAAACCTGATGGCGGCGAATGGAAAAAAAACGATCTGGTGAAATTCGCATTTATTATTAATGATGCGGATATAAAAGGCGAGCGTAAAGGCTGGATGTATTATCTGACCGATATAGGCAATCCCGTAGAGCGAAGCCAGTCAAAAGAATTCATACTGCTTGATAACGAATCTATGGAAGCAAATGAAAACGATATTTATAATAATTCAAAAATAAATCTTTCCTGGTCTATGAACCTGAAAAACTGGATGGCAAAAACTTCCGGCGAAATGAAAATAACGATCGATGCGAAAGATAATTCCGTAGTATTTAATACCATCTTTAAACCTGAAAATAAAGACCGCTGGATGTACCCTGTGCTGCAACTAAGCGAATCCGACAGAGCTGCCAAATATTTATTTTTTGAGATAAAAGCAGTTCAGGATCCTCCAAATCGGGGATTTAAAAATGAACAGGCAATGTTTTATGATGCCCAAAATAAACGGATTGGAACAATCCCCTATTCTGTTCCGCAATCCGACAAGTTTTCAAAAATTATCCTGGATCTCAACAAATATGGATTTGATTTGTCAAAAGCAAAAGATGTCCGTATCGGCCTGAACAATAAAGACGCTTATGAAGTAACTGTCTGGATTCGTAATCTCAAGTTCGGCGATAAGGATAAGTGACTTTTTGTTTAATCATTACTATTAGCTGATAATTTATCAAATACTATTTTTTAAATTTAAAAGCGGCGGCTTTTTTCCCGTTTATAGAAATATGATTTGTATACAAGGTGAAGATTTCTTCGAAACCTATGCAGATAAATTGTATAGAATAAATCTCTTTAACCGAACTCTTTGGGGTTTTATTATAAACTTGTAAATACCATGCAGATGAGATATAATTTTCTGAAATTAAAAATGAAAGTTTTGCTTCTGACTAAATAAATTACCAGGGAAAACCATGAAAACATTTCCGCAATATCCTTTACGTAAAATTTTTCAGCTTGACGGTTTGTGGGATTTTAAATTTCTAGATGATATTGAGATTGAAAACATTGATCCTTTCCTCCATGAGTTTGACAATATCATGTGTGTCCCCGGAGCATTTGACTGTTCACCTGATTATTACTGCAAAAGGGGTGTTGCCATCTACCGTACAGAATTTAACATCGACGCTGATTGTAAAAACTCCCTGTTGAAATCAGGCGGCATTGGCTTGCGGGGGCGTTTCTGGATCGATAACCGTGAAATCGGATTTACCAATTTACCTTATAGCGGTATTGAGTTTGCTGGCGGGCATCTGTCAGCAGGAAAACATGAGTTTTATGCAGCAATAGACAACCGTATGGATCCAGATAAAATGAAATTATTTCTGCCGGCCTATGATTTTTATGCATTCGGCGGATTTTATCGTTCAATAGAACTGCACATTCTGCCGGATAATTTTTATATTGATCGCATACAGGTACGCACGGCTGATTATAAAAAAGGAAAAGTGGGAATTACATTTTTGTTTAAAGGCAATGTTCCCGCAGAAGAAAAAGTATTACTGCGCTTTAATACAGAAAAAGATTTCAGACAGATTGATCTGTCTATTATACAAGGCAGGGCGCAAATTGAAATGAGTGTGCCTGATTTCCAGCTTTGGTCTGTGAACAAGCCGGCTCTGCACACATTGGAAGTTAAAACCGTTAACGATTACATTATTGAATCATTCGGTATCCGGGAAATAAAAACCGGAAACAGGATACTGCTCCTGAATGGCGAACCTGTATACTTAAAAGGCTTTAACCGTCATGAATCACATCCCGGGTTCGGACCGGCCATACCGGAACAGCTGTTGATTGAAGACCTGCAGAATCTAAAAGCCATGAATTGTAACTTTGTCCGCGGATGTCATTATCCGCAAGATCAGCGTTTTCTTGATCTATGCGATCGTACAGGGCTGCTGGTATGGGAAGAAAGCCTCGGTTGGGGAAATACAGCCGAACAAATGGCTGATCCGGAATTTATTTCCTTGCAGGAACAACAGACACGGTTTATGGTTCGTAACAGCATTAATCATCCGTCGATCATCATCTGGGCATTTCTGAATGAATTTCATTCTCAGACCGGCGAGGGACGGGATATCTGTAAAAAACTGGTTACAACCATAAAAAAGGAAGATAGCAGCCGGCTGGTGACTTTTGCCTGTAATCACACCGGCGATGATACCTGTTTTGATTTAGTGGATATTATTTCATATAATACATACCCCGGCTGGATAAGTAATGATAATATCAGAGAACCTGTGGACGAAATAGCCCCGGACCGTGACAAAATTATTAAATACTTCCGCAGCTGTATTCCTGCGGAAAAACCCATTTTAATCAGTGAAATGGGCTGCTGCGGGGTATATGGAGAACATGATCGCGCGTATGCTCAGTGGACTGAAGATTTTCAGGCAGAATATCTGGCCGAAGTTATTAAGCGGATATTTGATTCCGCAGAAATCTGCGGGCTAACGATCTGGCAGTTAAATGACGCCAAGAGCTACCTGCGTAAAGGCGCCAATATCCGCTGTAAACCGTTCGCACTCAACCTGGCCGGAGTTTTCGATCAGTATCGCCGCCCGAAACTTGCTGTAAAAGTGGTGCAGACTTTATTCAGGAATAAATGAACAGGTAATTGCTCTGTACAGCATCCGGCACATCAAAAAAAAGTATCCACTCAGATTGTTAAATTAAATATAAAAAGAAAAAATTTAACCGTGAATATACGCTAATTTTATTCGCGTGCATTAGCGGTTTCAA
>DNNS01000432.1 GCA_003497555.1 Spirochaetia bacterium | reverse complement strand
CCGTATTATCAATTCAGAAGAAGAAGAAGCCGCAACACCATCGTTTATGCCAATCGATATTGTGATTCGCGAAACATTACCATTCTACAGCGGGGATGTTTTATGAGAACGGTAATCGGTATCGAGCTAAGCACGCAATCAGCTAAATACGTGGTTCTTGACGAAACAGCCGCCATACTCGCAAGCGGCTCGCTTGCATATGACGAAAGATTTCCGCAATACAAAACCGCAGGCGGCATCCTCCCTCATTCCGATTCGGCAGTACGCCGCACTTCCCCGTTATTACTGCTCGAAGCGCTTGATGGTTTATTTAGCGTTTTAAAACCATTCTTGCCGCACTGCCGGGCCATCAAATGCGATTGTATGCAGCACGCCACTGTTTATACAAAAAAAATATTCAGCGAAAAATTACAGATATTGGATCACGAACAATCACTTCTGCAGCTTTCAGATTGTTTCAGCCGACAAGCTGTGCCAATCTGGGAAGACCGTTCCACCGCCGAGGAAACCTTGTTCCTCGTCTCTGCACTAGCCGGCCATGGCGGGTTAGAATCAAAGTGCGGCAATCGAGGCGAATGCCGTTTCGCAGCCGCGCAGATCATGAAATGGGCAAAAGAAAATCCCGCAGAGTACAGCGGAACCGTTCATATTCAGGTTTTAAGCGCGTTTGTTACTTCTATATTATGCGGCAAAATATGCCCTGTTGACACAGGTGATGGATGGGGCACAAATTTAAATAATCTGTCAATCCGTTTTCCCGGTTGGAGCAAGATACTGATAAAACAAGCAGCTGCATACGCAGGTATAAATCCCAAATATTTTGCAAAAAAACTCGGCAGAATGGCTGCGTATGATAAACCTGCCGGACGTATTTCCGCATATTTCTCGCGGCGCTATGGCGCAAATCCGGAATGTATAATATTACTGGGGACTGGCGACAACCCGGCTACCTTACTCGGCATGGGCGCCGCAACCACAATCTCATTGGGTTCCAGCTACACGGTAAACGGCGTTTTAAAAAAAATATACACGTGCCCCGGCCAGGAATATAATATATTCGGTTTTATTCCCGGTACGGCCATGGCTCTCTCATGCATTACCAACGGCAGTAAAGTGCATGATTTTTTTATCCGTGAGTATATTACGCATGGCAGCAAACCGACTGCAGCAGATTGGTTTGAGTACCAAAAATTTACTGACGGGCAAATAGATGCAAACGATCCGCTTATGCTGCCCTATCTTGAATCCGAATCCGTTCCGGTAAAATCCCGCGGCATTGTAAGAGACGGATTTAACAAATCAGATACCCGCACCAATATCAGGGCTCTGCACATAAGCCAGGCGCTTTCTCTCAGACTCCATAGCAAACACTTGGCCAGTGATATAATTTTGGCAGCCGGCGGCGGCGCGGCAAATGCAGGGCTCTGCCGCATAATAGCGGATGTTTTTGCAAAACCGCTGCACATACTTCCCCAGACGTCATTTGCGGCGCCGTATGGATGTGCGCTAAGCTGCCTGAGAATTATGAATAAAAAATCGTATCAGCAGATCATAAATATTGCCGCGAGTATTGCCGAAAAAATCATACTGCCTGATTCGAAAACCCATCCGGCAGTATCCGTACTTATGGAGCGTTATCAAAAACTTGAAAAAAAATTAATACATATAGGAGACTGACATGTATTCCTTGCCTGATCTTTCTTATCAAAAAATACTACAAACACCTGAAGAACTGTTAAAACACTGTTGCGATTTTAAAATCCATCCTAAATTTTCCGTCGGCATTTGGTGCCTGAATTCCGGCGGTGGCCGCTTTCATGAACCATATACCGCGCCGAAAACCATTAAAGAACGGCTTGACCTGGCGGCAGAGCTCGCGGAACTCGGTATCACTGGAATTGAAGCGCATTACCCGGCGGAAATCAATATTGACAACCTGCATTTATATAAAGACCTGGAAAAAAAATCAGGGATCAAACTGATCGGCGTGCCTTTTTCTCATTTTTACGAAAAAGATTTCGAATTCGGAGCGCTCTCGAATCCTGATAAAAAAATACGGCAGAAAGCAATTACTATAGCCAGTGAAGCCTTGCGAATAGTTAAAGAAACGGGGGCGTCATGCGCGATTTCCTGGCCTGGTATCGACGGGTACACATACCCGCTCGGTACAAATTATTTCTGGATGTGGGATTTTTTTGAAGGTGCAATGGCAGAAGAGCTTGACACCGTTCCGGGCGTGCGTATCGCGATTGAACCGAAACCATATGAGCCGGCGCCAAATAATATTTACCGCACAACCGCCGAAGGTATTCTCGCGGCTCAGCGCATCGAGAGCAGGCTGGGCAGCAGCGAAAATCTGAAACTGCTTGCCTCCGGCCAGGTCTTGGTTGGCCTCAATCCAGAAATCGGGCATGTGCGCATGGGGTATGAAGACGCGGCCTGCGCTTACAGCATGTGCCTGCGGGAAGGCCGTCTCGCGCATACGCACTGGAACAGCCAGCCGGCGGGAAATTATGATCAGGACCTGAATGTGGGAGTAGTGGAATGGCAGCAGGCCGAAGCGCTGCTTTACGCTCTTAAAATCGCCGGTTATAAGGAATATTTCGGTCTTGATATCAATCCCGAACGTATGCCACCGAAGCAGGCCATCAGACTTTCAATCAAAGCGATCACACGGATGAACGAACGCATTGAGAAACTGCCGCACAACCGGCTTATGGCGTGCTATCTGGATCCGTCAGCGCACCGGGGCGAGATTGAAGAGATTTTAATTGATGCTATGTAATGATTACGGTATAAAAATTATGATAAATATTATTTTGGAGGAACTACTATGAAATTAAAAATTACATTGCTTGTTTTGCTGCTAGTGGCAGTATTTGGATGCGCCACAAAAAAAGAAAAAAAAGTAAAATTAGTAATTTATATGGCCTGGTCAAACGCTTCAGATCCCAATAAAGTTATCATTAGAAATATGGCAAATCGATTTGAAAAAAAGAATCCTGGGTACGTTGTGCAAATTGGTGAAATGAACAGACAGAATTGGGGCAAAATTCTATCCATGATTGCATCCGGGGAACAAATCGATCTGTTTGAGCTGCCTCCAAATCACTTATACAATTTTTATAAAAAAGGCGTTGTTCAAGATCTTGATCGCTTCTTTGAAAAAGATCCTGCCCTGTTATCTTCCATACATCACCGCGTCCGTGAAGTTATGAAATTAAACGGGAAAATAGTCACTTTTGCCAAAGGCTGTCAAACAATGGGAATTTATTATAATAAAGATCTGTTTGAAAAATTTGGGTTACCCGCCCCTGATGACTCAATTAACTGGACTCAATGCATGGAACTTGCAAATAAATTTACACTACACGCCAATAAGGAAGGCAATACTTCTTATGGCTTAAGTACACTTTTATTGCGGCATTATTTAATTTCCGAAGGTTATTCTATGCCTAATGTCTCTTATTTCCCCGTCAGCAGTGACTGGAAAAAAATGCTTTTAACTGATCCCGATGTATTAAAAAAAACCGCCTGGCTGTACGATTGGTCATATTTTACCCATAAAACCGTACCCACTCCTTATGAACTGCAGGATACCTCAACCACGGAATTATTCCAGACTGGCAGAATAGCCTTGTTCTTCGCTAGCGCATATACACGTTCCGTATTGCGTAATGAAGTTGGAGCCAGATTCAAATGGGATGTTATTGGTGTTCCCAAAGGCAGTGACGGAGTTCGGCGCAGTGATTTTTATTCACACTGCTGGGTCATGAGCAGTAAAACAAAATACCCGGAAGCAGCCTGGAAATTTATGAAAATGATCGCAGGGCCGGACGGAGCGAAGCAATTCGTTAGTCGCGGTATTGATCTGCCGATTTTTACAACTAAAGAAAGTATCGGCGCCTTTTTTAATTCTGCACCGCTCCCGCCGAATCAGAAAGTATTGCTTGATTCGCTGGACTCAATTAGCATTACGCCATTATATCGGGTTGAGGTACAGGGGATTAAAGAACTGAATAATGAAATTAATTATAAAATTTTAGAACAAAAGACAGTGGAGCCGATTCTCAAACAGTATCAGGAAAAATATCAGAAACTGCTGGATAATTTTCGAGAGGAATATGAGCTGAATTAGAGCTTCCTCGCTAACGCGCTTTACTGATGTTTTATACCCGCTGCTGTAATAATAACTTATCATTAATATCTGCAGTATTTTTGTATTGCCCTCATCAAAAGGCGCATACCGGTAAGCCGCGATCCGTTATTTATATCCGCGGGCTGTTGAAAACACCAGCCCGCGGATATTCCCGATAAGTTCATAGCCTCGAAACAGTTCGGCAAGGATGTTTACCTCTTCATTTCTGCTGTATGTACGGCGCCAGTTCTCCGCGAATAACTGCGCGGGGCAGATATGAACGTATGGTGTCGACCATAATGTTCGACCCAAAATTAGTACCTGTAAGCTGTAGTTTGGAAAGAGCAGGTAAAATATGCTCCATAACGGAATCGCTGTGTTGGTAGCGTCCGTCTGCAGAATCCGGGCTTTGATCATAAAAGACAGCGTCAAGAATCGGATGCGCAAAAAACATATACATATCATAATTTAATAAAGAACAATTATCATCGGTAAAATCGAAACCATGCGGAAAATTATTTTCGTTATTCCCGGCTTCTTTAAGATGAAGTTTGATTTTTTTTAACATTGCTTTACCAATAAGGCCGCTTAGTCTTTTGGCCGCATCCGGATTGTCCATAATAAGGAAAATCAGGTTCTCTGTGCTGTAAAGCGACATGGCAAAAGTAACCGGCCCGCGCTGATCTTTGTATAGAGGAACAGCGCCACCGGTTTCGGTTATTTCTTTTTTAACTTTTTCCCAGTTATTTGGAAGCATAAAGCGTTCAAATGTACCAGGTTCAAGCCGTCTTCCCACCCGATCCAGAAGCGCCGAAAGTTCGTCAGGGGTACGGGCAGATTCTTTAAGCCACCATGACTGGGATATATTGTCCCAGATGTTTTCCATTTTAAATATTTCGTAAAGCGGTTTAATTTTCAGCTATTTTTTCGGAAGAATTTCTTCACCAAGAATCCGTTTACCGACAATGCATTCAGCTTTGTCATTATATTTTTTTATAATGTCCATTCTCCAGGGTAAGTCGTAATTAAACCGCTTTTTGTCTTCAGTAATTCCAAGTTCATCGCACACACACTCCCAGTAAAGAATTGCGCCCAGGGGAAGCTGGGGAATATCTTTTCCAAAAGGATCAGCCATGGCTTTTTCCTGATCTTTCCAAAAAACGTCTAAATCTACCGGCGACAAACCGTTATTTTTTTTTGTTTCTTTAATAAAGAATTCAGCTTTTTTGATATATTCGCTGGTAATGTTAACACTCATTATATGCTACTTAATTGTATTGTTAAATGATTCTTTATGAGCGCATTATATGATGTTTGTATATTAATACACATGTTTCGGTTTTTATCTTGACAAAACGCCAGAAGCGTATTATAATAAGGTATACGAATAGCATACATTAGCTATTCGTATATGACTCAATTACAAGGAGTTCACATTGAAAAAAATTTATTTTGCAAATGCAGTACATCCGAATATGAATTATGATCGGTCACCGAGATCCATAATCCGAGAAAAATTCCCAAAGATATATAATCTGTTCCTTGATTATACGGAAGCAAGACCGTATATAAAAATTCATTTCCAGCTACCGTCCCAGACATTTAATTCATTGAAAATATGCGGGGAAAAAACACTTGACCGCATTAAGAAGCTACATGAAAAAGGGCAAGCGCGTTTTATGGGTACCTACATTCAGAGCCTGTTGGTATGTGTATGGACGGGGTGAGCGCTCTTGATTCTGCAATACTGGGCACAGAGATTACCGCCAGAGAATTGGGCAAGCCTGAAGGTTTTTACCCGCAGGAAGTTGTATATCATCCCCAGCTTCCTTACTTTATAAATAAACTTGGTCTTCAATGGGTCTTGCTAAATGATTGAGATAATGAATTCTTTTTTCCTTATGAAATAGAAGGACTTGACGGTTCAAAATGCATCGGTGTTCCCTGCTTAAGCCCTGAAAATAGAAGTATCTTTGAAAATCCTGATAATCTGCCGGATAACGCACTTTTGTTATATCAAAACGATCTTGAGATGCCTGATACAGTACGGCACTGTGAAGAATTCCGGCTCAAACTTGAAAGCATGGGTTTGAAGGCCGAGTGGATTTTTGTCTCAGATTATATAAAAAAATAT
>DNNS01000443.1 GCA_003497555.1 Spirochaetia bacterium | reverse complement strand
AATTGAATAAATAAGCGGATTAGCAAGGCCGAACCTTGGCGAAGGTTTATAAATGCGCCGCAGATCAGGAAGAAGATCGCCTGCCAGCAAACGCCCGCTGCCGGAAAGCAAAGCCTCGCGTCTGAATTTTCCGGAACAAACCGGGCATTTAACTTCATCTTTTTGAAAATATGTAAGTTTTTTTGAATTTGCCGGTATAGGTTCCATAAATTATAAAGAAATGTTACTCTGGAATGAAAAAAAAGTGAAGTATTGATAATAAGTTAAAAACTGGGACTTTTTAAGGTTTTTTGCAGGGGCGGGCTTTTTTGTTTTNNAGAAATAAATTTGCACCCTTTTGCAGTTGATAAAAAATCACTCTGACAGTATAATTTTTTTAGTGAAAAGCCATGATCAATGATACCCTGACAGCTAAAACTCCCAGCAGAAAATATAATATCTATATAGGCAGAGACCTGCTTGACTTATTTTTTCGTGAAATCATCCAGACCTGGCATTTCCGAAAAACAGCAGTTATCATTGACAGTAATCTGCATCAGCTTTATGCAGCGGCTATTGCGGAAAATGCCAAAAAAAACGGATGCGAGTATAAAATTTATACATTTCCGGCAGGTGAAGAATCCAAATCCCGCGAGCAAAAGGCAAAAATCGAAGATTTCTTATTTGAAAACCATTATGATCGTTCCTCCTGTTTATCAGCTTTCGGCGGCGGGGTTGCAGGCGATCTCACCGGTTTTACCGCCAGCACCTATTATCGCGGAATTCCATTTTTACAGTATCCTACTTCTATTTTAGCCTGTGTAGATTCCAGCATCGGGGGAAAAACCGGAATTAACACCAGATACGGTAAAAATTTAATCGGTACCTATCATCAGCCGCACGCTGTTTACGTTGATCTTGATATGCTTGATACTCTGCCTGATCTTGAATTCCGGGCCGGTTTCGCCGAAGTTATAAAGACCGCTGTTATTTCCGATAAAAAACTCTTTTCAACTCTCAATAACAAGAGTCAGGATATTTTATCCAGGGAAAAAGAACTCCTGGCAAAAATTATTTACCGCTGCATTCAGATAAAAAAAAATATTGTTGAAAAAGACGAAAGAGAATCCGGATTCCGCATGATCCTGAATTTCGGTCATACCATAGCGCACGCGCTGGAAAAAATTTCCAGCCATAGTATTCACCACGGAGATGCTGTGGCAATCGGCATGTGCTATGAGGCAAAAATAGCTTCTATGCTGGGTATACTGCCTAAAGATGATATGATACAGATTGAAAATCTGTTAAAAAAATATCATTTGCCTGTAAAAATTCCCGCTGCCATAGATAAAACCCAGATTTACCCGGCGCTGATTTTTGACAAAAAAGCCGTTGACGGTTCAATTTATATGTCGCTGCCGCATGTTATCGGTGAAATCGGAAAAGACGGGGAGTATGTGATAAAAATCAGCAAGGAAACCGTAGATTCGGCAATACGTGAATAACTTTCTGTATGAAATAATACAAAACCGCAAAGCGGAAATACAGCACGAAAAATCAGCCTTCCCCTTAAAAAATATTTCCGCTGCAGGCAGAGCGCATCCCGATTTTTTTTCTGTTTTTAAAAAAACACCCTACGCCTTGATAGGTGAAATTAAAAAAGCTTCTCCTTCCAAAGGTGTGCTGTGCGATGATTTCATACCGTCCCGAATAGCAGGGGAATATATCGCATGCGGTATCGACGCTATTTCCGTTTTGACGGAAAAAAAATATTTCCAGGGTTCGGTTTCGTATCTGAACGAAATAAGCGTTTTTTCTTCCGTGCCGCTGTTATGCAAGGATTTTATTATCGACGAATATCAGATAATCGATGCCTGCAGCCGCGGCGCTGCAGCTGTGCTTTTAATCGGCGAAATTCTTTCGGAACAGCAGCTTAAAGAATATATTGTACTGGCGGGTAAATGCAATTTAGGTTATATTACCGAAGCACATTCGGGGCAGGTTATTGAAAAATGTCTTTCTGCCGGTTCGGTCTGCGTGGGAATAAATAACCGCGATCTGGAATCATTCAAAACCAATCTGAATACTACGGCTGAACTGGCACGGCTTATTCCTTCCGGTACCCTGGTTATTTCGGAAAGCGGCATAAATACCGCACAGGACATACGCTTTATTACCGATCGCGTGAAGGTACACGGGTTTTTAATCGGGGAAACATTAATGAAAAGCGCTGACCGGGCTGCCAAGATTTCAGAATTACAAAACGCCTGATGCCATGAAATATACCATTAAAGACATAGCAAAGAAATGCAGCGTATCGATATTCTCGGTCAGCAAGGTTTTAAACAATAAACCGGTTTCATTAAAAGCCGAGAAACGCGCACGCATATTGAGAATTGCCGGAAAATATAATTATGCCCCAAACTCCATAGCCCAATCGCTTAAAACCGGAAAATCAGGCATCTGCGGTCTGGTTATTTCCCACCTTGACGATCGTTATACCATCAGTATTATTAATCTGCTTGACCGGGAACTGGGAACGCTTGGCAAAAACCTTATTATATCAAATTCGCGTTATTCTTTTGCCCGCGAGATTGAAATATTTCATAATTTTAAAAGACGTTTCTGCGATTTGATTTATATCATGACCAGTTTTAACGGTAACAAAGACGACATGTACGTTTCTTTTTATAATACAATCAAAAACGATCCGTCTGTGGTATTTATTGATTCTGTTATACATGATAAAAAACTGAATTATATCGCCAGCCGCAATCATGAAGACGCGGCCCGGGCTGTAGAAATATTTATTAAAGAAAAAAAAATTTCCAATGTTGCATATTTATCCTCGGGTCTGACCCTGCCTGTGTTAACTGCCCGGAAAAACGGCGTTGCCGAAGTATGCTGCCGATTCAAGCTGCCGTGCCTATGTCATGAAATTCCCGATACCGAAAGCAGCCTCCAGGATACGGTTTTCAGCCGACTATTCTGGAAAAATTACTGCCGGCCAGGCACTTTGATTTTTTTTGAAAGTTACGGAATATTTTTTGAACAATTACTGTATGCCTTTTCACCCGGCGGACTGAAATCAGGCATGGATTTTTTTCTCTGCGGTTTTGATAAGCCGGTGATAAATGATTTTAAGCGCTTTAACGGATTAAAGCATAATCTGCCATGTCTGCCCTTTTCATATATTGAACAGAATATCGAGGCCATGATTAATCAGCTGATTTCCCATACTGCTGCGCTGGCAGGGAAAAAAAAACCGGATAATATACAGTCGCTTATCGGGTCCCGTTTTATTGATTTCCCCGGCCTTTCAAAGTAAACTACAATATGTTTTCAAAAACCGGTAAATCTTCAGCTAATCCCTTTCAGCCGGTGGCGTTTGGCTTTGCCGGAATTATCCTGCTGGGCGCGGTTTTGCTTATGATGCCGTTTTCAGCTGAAAAAAAAATTAATTTTCTTGATGCGGTTTTTACGTCGACTTCAGCGGTCTGCGTTACCGGGCTTGCGGTCACAGATACCGGAACAAGTTTTACCGCAGCCGGTCAGTGTATTATACTGCTTTTAATACAGATTGGCGGTCTGGGCTTTATGACCATATCGTCTTTCATCATACTCGCTTTTAAAAAAAATACTTCGCTTGGTATTATTAACATGCTTTCTGCAGCGCTTAATCTGGAATACAGAGGCATAATTAAAAAAGCCATATTTAATATCGTTCAATTTACCCTGACAGTTGAACTTGCCGGAACTTTTTTACTTTATTTGTTTTTCAGAACAGATTATACCGGTAAAGGCAGC